>CAZXRS010000006.1:0-22798 GCA_964642635.1 uncultured Bifidobacterium sp.
TGCCGTCAACGAAGCACTGTCAAACCACACCGACAGGTTACGCCCATCGACGGTAGTCAGCCTCAGACCACCCGTATCGGTTTTCTCGGCGATTACGCCGTGCGCACCCTTGAGCAGGTTGACCTGTTTCACCACCTCGTCGACTCGCTCGCCCTTGGTAGTACCTACGCCGAAGTCAACCTGAACCTCTACACCGTTGATATACAGGCTCTGCAAGCCACTGGTCGGACCATTCGCAATATCCGTCGTATCGCCCGTGGTCGACGCACCGTAAGCGGTTGCGCTAACACCGGTATCGCCTGCGACCTTATTGATGGCCGCAGCAATCGCGATCGCACTGGCAGCTCGGCTGCTGGGCGACGTGGACACCGGTTCGAACACGTACGATTTATCATCGTCGCGCGTCAGACTACCCGGGACGGCGAAGCCGTTAATTACCAGGTCGCCTTCCTTCAGGTATTTGACCGCATTCGGGTCAGCCACGATATCCGCAGCACTCACAGGTTCACGAGCGTCGCTTACAAGATTCGATACGTTCTCAACATAAGCCGCGGTCGACAAGCGGGCACGACTAATGTCACCGGCTGGCGACGTTGTCACCGTGACGGTTTGCTCAGCCTTGGATTCGAGCGAGTAGGTACCGCCCTGCACGCCAGAGCGCAAACCCGTACGTTGCTGGAACTCAGCCGCCGTCGAGGTCAGGTCGTCAAAACTGACCTCAATATTGCGTCCATCCTGCGCAAACAGGCGCACGCCCTCGCCATCCTTCTGCGAATCGACTGCGACGATACCTGTCTTGTCGCTGATGAAGTTAATCGCCTGGACAACCGCCGCACGCGACTCAATCGTATTGTTCAGAACGGTGGTGATCTCCGGCGTCTTGAAGCCGTTGATCGTCACGTAGCCGCTCACGACAGCCGTTCCCGACATCGCCGTGCCACGCATTGTGTTCGGGTTAACAACGGCGCGCACACCTGACAGATCCGACTGCCTATTGATCGCCGCAGCAATCGCAATCGAAGAACCTGCCTTATTGTTCGGTGGTGATACCGTGTCATCCGTCGGATACGATGCCCCGATATTGACACCGTTAATCACCATATCGCCAGAGCGCAGCGCAGGCAAACTACCGGATACGTCAACATCGACACTGAACTTGCGATAAGGCGTCGTGCTCAGATCAACCGCAGCATCTGAAGCGTCGAGCAGATCGTAGCTCAGATCATTCGACAGAATTTTCGGATTGTCCGTACTCGTAAAAGTAACCTTGCCGTTGACCGCGTCAAGCGTGCCCGTCATATCTACACTGCTGCCATCATTCAGCAGAAATGTAGCGCTCAGTGGGCTTGCTTTACTGGTGTCAATCGACATCTGCAGCGCACCGCTGACCAGGAATTTGCCATCGACATAGAAGTTCTCGTCAGCCTTGGCAATACCCGCAGAAATCGTCTCCGTGATCGGAGCACCAAACACGCTATTGGTATCAACGACGTTTACCGTAAAGGCAGCTTCCGTCGGCGATGCAGAAATCAGTACCGTAGCGTTCGTGGCATCTGAAGGATCCAGCTTGACTGAGCGTCCCGAACCCGGGCCATACGCAGTACTGAGGTTCAATTGACGAACGACATTGGAAGCGATCTGGGCTGCGGTATCACCGGTCTTGACAGGTACCTGAATACCACCCACCGTGATCGGGCCGTCCGCTGCTGCAACGTCAAACGTTAGAGAATGTACCTCGCCGGCATCGGCGCCACCCACCGTGCGCACGGTCGTCGGATCGACGAATACCGTATCGTACTTGGCATCGGCCGTCGCTTTATACACTGGACGTGCACCCACACGATCGCCCGCGCTGCCATTGAGCACCTGGAAACCGTTCCATTCGGTCGTATCGGCGACGCGCTGAATTTCCTGCTTCAGCTGCTGGAATTCCAGATCCAGGTAGCTGCGCTGTTCATTCGCATTGGTATCGTTGACCGCCTGCACAGCGAGCTCTCGCATACGCTGCATCATGTCAGTGATCGACTCCGTCGCCCCTTCCACCGTCTGGATCAGCGAGATCGCGTCATTGGCGTTGCGGACGGATTGGTCGAGCGCTCGGATCTGTTGCGTCATCCGTGTCGCGATCGCCATACCGGCAGCATCATCCTTTGCCGAGTTAATTCGCTTACCCGTGGACAGCTGCTGCATTGCGGTCTGCAATGAGCGCTCCGTCCCTTTCAGGGCGGCTTGGCTGTAGAGTGCCTTGTAGTTTGTGTTTATGACTGCCATGCTAGGTTTCTCCTTCCGGCGTCTTAACCTTGCGTATCCATGTGCGGACGATTCCGCTGTTACGTTAGGCTAAGCAATCTGTGTGCCAGATAAAAAACTCCAATAAATTCAATTAGTTACGACTTACTTGCAACCGAGTTCCTGATTAACAGTTCAGCAGCGGCAATTTCTGTCGGTTTTCCGGCAAGGCCTTGCCGCGCCTTGCCGCCCACCCGCCCGGGTGGGAAAACGCCCTTTTACCGCTTGACCGCGCCCAGGCCCATGGCCTCGGACAACGCGTCATATTCCTTCAGCAGCTCCGGGTGTCCCGGGAACAGCTGAAGCGCATAGCCGGCTGCGGTAAACGCGTCGGCCAAATCAAGATTGCAGCGCAGTGAACGGATCAGCATCGAGTGCGTGAACACCGTCGCCTGATCGCCCTGCACTTCCATCAGCTGCTGCAGCAAGTCCGCTGCCTGCGGCCAGTCCTCGCGTACCACGGCCAGGAGGCTCGTAATGGCAAGGATGTCTTCGTTATCTGGGTAGAGTGCGAGGCCTGCGTCACCTAGTGCGTACGCCAGCGCATCGCGATCCTCAGCCATCAGCGCCTGGATCGCGACGCGGAATTCTTCCGGCGTAAAGCGCGACACTTGCGTCATGCTGAAAGGACGACCGGTTTCGGCGAGGGTGATCATGACTTCGGCGAGATTAGGCATCTAAGACTCCTGTGTTCTTCATCAAGTGAGTACTGCTATCAACCGGAAAAGCATGTCGTTGCGACGACGCGCTTCATTCCGCACGCAACCTCTTTAGCAAATCGGATGCCAGCTAAAAAATCACCTCAAGTCATGCCACTTCGTACCGATTACTGATGCCCTCTATATAGATATAGTTTCAGACCCAATCTCTCCATGACTAGCGGAAGGCAGTGCTTTGCCGCTGCGGCAAACTTTGACCGAGCTTTGCCGCCCCACTTTGCCGCCCTCAGCCGATGGCGGCAGGTACTGCAGCGATGAGCTCGTAGGGGTCCATACAAATCAATACCTTAGCCAGTCATTCGTATTGGCATGTTTTCTGCATATCGCTGCCCGACAGTAACTATTGGGTGTCGACATATGGACATGAGAACTCGGCAGCAGAATCGCGACATCTGCGATCGCTCCATCCTGATCACCGGCGGTACCGGCTCGTTCGGCAAAGCTTTTGTACGAACCGTCCTGGACTACTGCCCGAAGGTCAAACGACTGGTGGTATTTAGCCGTGACGAACTCAAGCAATTCGAAATGCAGCAAGAGTTCCCCATCGATAAGTACCCGGCAATGCGTTATTTCATTGGCGATGTCCGTGACGAGCGTCGCCTGCGCCGTGCGCTCGAAGGCATTGATACGGTGGTACACGCGGCTGCGCTGAAGCAAGTGCCGGCGGCGGAATACAACCCGTTCGAATTCATCAAGACCAATATCATTGGCGCCCAGAACCTGATTGAGTCCTGCATGGACATGGGTATCAAGCGTGTCGTTGCGCTGTCTACCGACAAGGCGGCTGCCCCTATTAATCTGTATGGCGCGACCAAGCTCTGCTCTGACAAGCTGTTCGTCGCCGCGAACAATTTCCGTGGCGATCGTGATCTGCGTTTCTCGGTGGTCCGTTACGGCAACGTGATGGGCTCGCGTGGCTCGGTGATTCCTTTCTTCATGAACAAGGCCCAGAGCGGCGTGCTGCCGATCACGGACCCGAACATGACGCGCTTTAACATCTCACTCGACGACGGCGTAGAAATGGTGCTGTGGGCACTCGAGCAGGCGCTGGGCGGCGAAATCTTCGTGCCGAAGATTCCTTCCTACCGCGTTGCCGATGTCGCTGAAGCCGTCGGCCCGCACTGCAAGCATGAAGTCATCGGTACTCGCCCTGGCGAAAAGCTGCATGAAGAAATGATCACGCCGAGTGATAGTCCAAACACCATCGACCTGGGACCGTATTTCGCGATCCTGCAGGCCGGCACCAAAGTTCAAGACTATCTGCAACGACGCAAGGCCGTCGCGGTTCAACCGGATTTCTCGTACAACTCAGGTAGTAACCCCGACTTTCTGTCGGTTGAACAGATACGCGCACTGATACGCGCACACGTCGATCCACAATTCGAGCCGGTCTAAATCATGGATGCGCGCACGACGATTCCCTACGGCCGCCAGAGCATCAGCGAAGCAGATATTCAGGCGGTCGTTGAAGTGTTACGCAGCGATTGGCTGACGCAGGGTCCTGTCGTGCCCGCTTTCGAACAATCGGTGGCGTCACGCTGTCATGCTGCGTATGCCGTCGCCATGAACAGCGCCACCTCAGCACTACATGTAGCTTGTCTGGCGCTGGATCTCGGCCCAGGCGATCTGCTATGGACCAGTCCAGTGACGTTTGTCGCAAGTGCGAATTGCGCACGGTATTGCGGTGCGGATGTCGACTTTGTCGATATCGATCCGACGACGACGAACATCAGTGTCGATAAGCTCACAGAAAAGCTGCATCAGGCGCGACGCATCGGCCGCTTGCCAAAAATCGTTGTGCCCGTCCACTTTGGTGGACTGCCCTGCGATATGGCCGCGATTCACGCCCTATCAAAAGAATTCGGCTTCCGCATCATTGAAGATGCGTCACATGCCGTTGGCGCAAGCTATCAGAATCAACCCATCGGTGATGGGCGCTATAGCGATATCACGATTTTTAGCTTTCATCCGGTGAAAATCATCACCAGTGCTGAAGGCGGAATGGCCCTGACCAATGACGCACAGCTCGCGCATCGACTGCAGCGCCTGCGCAGCCATGGGATTACGCGTGATCCTACGCTCATGACCCATGCACCAGACGGTCCCTGGTACTACCAGCAGATCGAGCTGGGATTCAATTACCGCATGACGGAATTGCAGGCAGCGCTGGGGTTGAGCCAGTTATCGCGTCTAACGGATTTCGTGCATCGCCGTCGTGAACTGGCACAACGCTATGACACCCTGCTCTCAGATCTACCCCTGACGCTGCCCGGCAGAACGGATGATGCAGACAGCGCATGGCATTTGTATGTGATCCGATTAGATCCGGCAAGCTGCCACATACCTCATAAGCAGGTGTTTGCACGACTGCTGGATGCACGCGTGGGCGTGAATCTGCACTATATTCCCGTGCATCTGCAACCCTATTACCAACAGCTAGGATTCGAGCCCGGCGATTTTCCGCAGGCTGAAACCTACTACTCGCAAGCGATCAGCTTACCGCTGTATCCCGGTCTAAGCGACGCACAACAAGATTACATCGCGCGCTGCGTGGCGGAGGCGGTCCAATGAACCGTATCGCCATCATTCCAGCGCGCGGTGGCAGCAAACGCATACCACGCAAAAACATGCGTACATTCGGCGGCAAGCCCATGATTGGCTATGCGATTGATGCGGCGCGGGAGTCAGGGCTGTTTGACCATCTCATCGTTTCTACGGATGACGAAGAAATCGCCACGATTGCTCGAGACTTGGGTGCACAAACACCCTTTATTCGTCCGCCCGAACTATCTGATGATCACACACCAACCGTACCGGTAGTGGCTCATGCAATCGATGCCTGTGAGGCTCACGGTCTGCCCGTCGATATCGCTTGTTGCATTTACCCGTGTGTGCCCTTCATTCAGATCGATGACCTGAAAGCCTCGCTCGACCTCTTTTTAGAGACGGAAGCAGACTACTGCTTCCCGATCACCGACTTTCCATCAGCAATACAACGTGCCTTACGCCGCAGTGAGACAGGCACGATGTCGCCGTTTCACCCAGAGTTTGAGCTGACGCGCACCCAAGATCTTGAACCCGCCTATTACGACGTCGGGCAGTTCTATTGGGGTAAGCGCGAAGCCTGGCTACATAACCCCCGCATCCACCGCAGTGGCGTTGGCCTGCCCATACCGGCCTGGCGCGCGGTCGATATTGACACCCCCGAAGACTGGACACGCGCTGAGCGTATGTACCAATCGCTGTTTAAAGGACACTGATCTCATGAAAAACTACGCCACCACACAAGAAGCCTTTTGGGCTGGCGAATTTGGCACCGATTACATCGAGCGCAATCAAGGCGATCAGCTACTGGCCTCGAATCTTTCCTTCTTTGGCAAGGCACTGCAGCAGGCCGCACAGCCGCGTTCGTGCATTGAGTTCGGCGCCAATATCGGTATGAACCTGAAGGCATTGAAGCTCCTTTATCCGCTACAGGAACAACATGCCATCGAGATCAATCCTCAGGCAGCTGAACTGCTGAAGTCGTCGCTGCCGCAGGCTCAAGTCTTGAATCAGTCCATTCTGGATTTCGAACCGCATCGCACCTGGGATCTCGCGCTGATCAAAGGCGTGCTCATTCATATGAATCCCGACGTACTGCCGGCCGTGTATGACAAGCTGGTGGCGGCGACCGGCCGCTATCTGCTGGTGGCCGAGTACTACAACCCGTCACCTGTTGCGATTCCCTATCGCGGCCATACCGATCGACTGTTCAAGCGCGACTTTGCCGGGGAAATCCTGGACCGCCATCCGAACATGCGACTGGTCGATTATGGCTTCGCGTATCGTCGCGACCCGAATTTCCCTCAGGACGACATTACCTGGTTCCTGCTCGAAAAAAACTGAATCTATACGCGGAGCGCTTATGAATCCCTCTACTCAGAACCTGCTTAGCCGTGCGCAGGCTGCCGCCCGCTCACGCCACTTCGCCAAGGCCGGTCGGCTGCTTGACGAAGCGATTCAGACGGAACCTGAGAACCTGGAAGTTCGTCTGCAGTATGCGATGAATCTATTCGCACTTGAAAATTTTCCCGGCTGCGCTGATGCATTTCATCGACTTCATCTTGATTTTCCGGATGATCAGCGTATCTGGCAAGGCTGTGCAGCGAGCTACATGAAGCTAGGGCGGTTTGATATCGCCGAGCAGTTTCTGAAAAAAACAGTCGCACATAATCCACAAGACTTCGACGCCTGGATGAATCTGTGCCATAGCGCGGGTGCAGCTGGCAATCATTCGGACACACTCTTCTATGCGATGCAGGCCATGGAACTGCGTCCGCAAGATCCGCGCGTACATAACAATCTGGGCTGTGCATTGCTGGCAGTACGACAGTACCGCGATGCCCTCACATCGTTCGAAACGACACTCGCGCTTGATCCGAGGAACCTCGATGCGCTGTCGAATATTGCAACGATTTATAGCCTGACCGGGAATACCGAACAGTCGCTCGAGATCTATGAGCGCTGCCTGCAGATCTCGGGCGGTAGCGGCGATTTTGCCGATACTACCCGCTATCGCATGAGTTTCGACCTGCTCAGACTTGGCCGTCTGCGAGAGGGCTGGGCCGCCTATGACTTTGGCTTCAAACCGATTGATTCACGTAGTCGCGGACCGAAGCGAACTTTCCCGGTACCACTCTGGAACGGACGTGCGCTGGAGCGTGAAACGCTGCTCGTCTGGCGCGAGCAGGGTCTGGGTGATGAGCTGATGTTTTTTGCTGCACTCAAGGATGCCGAGAAATTGGTGAAGCACCTGATCATCGAATGTGATCGCCGACTCGTGCCTGTACTTCAGCGCTCTTTCCCGAATGCGCTGGTGCGTGCTGAACAAGTCGCGAATCTGCCTAGCCTGCCACCGATGGTGAAAGATATGGATTTCCATATTCCGGCAGGCTCGCTGATGAGTCTGTTCCGTAACCATATCGATGATTTCCGTCGGACCGAGGCGTATATCCGCCCGGATCAGGAACGTGTCGCTGAATTCCGTCGTCGTCTCGCTGCCCTACCCGGCCGCCGTAAAGTGGGTATCAGCTGGCGAAGCGGTAAGCTGAACGCAGAACGTAACTCGTCGTACACCTCGCTGTCCGATTGGGAAGCGGTACTTCGACTGCCTGATGTCGATTTCATCAACTTACAGTATGGTGACTGCGCAGAGGAACTCGCGAACGCGCGCGATCATTTCGGCGTGACCATCCATCAATGGGAAGACCTCGATCTGAAAGATGACCTCGATGGCGTCTTTGCGCTTGCGCACTGCCTGGACCACGTCGTCAGCGTCACCACCGCACCGTCCGTGATGGCAGTCGCTGTCGGTACGCCGACCAGCGTGCTGATGCCGCGATCGTCCTGGACCTTGTTCGGCACGGATGAGTACCTCATCTTCCCGCGTCTGACACCCTACATTTGCGACCATGGCGAACCACTACGCGATCATATTCCGCGCATGGCGTCCGGCGTGCAGGCGTCACTCGACGCCGGAGCCTGATACGACAAGCGCATAGGACTGACGAGATGCACATCGCGATACGCACCGACGCCTCTGGCGACATCGGCACCGGTCATCTGATGCGCACGCTCGCCCTTGCCGATGAGTTACGCGCGCGCGGCGCGCACTGCGTATTCATCTGCCGCGAATGTCCTGAGTCGCTACAGTCTCTGGTGCGTGCTCAGGGTCACAAGCTCGTGCTGTTTCCCAAAAAGATATTTATCAGGAATGAGCTTGACGACGCCGCGCACACGAAACTTTTGTGTGTCCGCAGCGATATTCACTGGATGATCGTCGATCATTACCAGCTGTCGGCTGCGTGGGAATCCGCCATGAAGGCGCATATCCCGCGTGTGATGGCGATCGATGATCTTGCTAATCGCGCTCACCATTGTGACCTGCTGCTTGATCAAAATCTGGAACGCCATGCTTCCGACTATGCTGCATGGGTGCCTGACACCTGCAAGCTGCTACTCGGCACGACGTATGCCCTGTTGCGTCCGCAATTTGCGGATGTTCGCGAGCGCAGTCTTGCTCAGCGCCGGCATCGTTCCGTGCAACAGATCCTGATTACCCTGGGTGGTACCGACCCGCTCAATGCGACCAGCGTCGTACTGCACGGGTTGCGTCATGCCAATCTGCCCGACGACATTCGCTTACAGATCGTGCTCGGCGCGCACTGCAAATTTCGCAATGAGGTAGAGGCTGCATGCCTTCAGCTTCCATGGCAGGTTTCCATCGCTCAGGGTGTGAGCGACATGGCGGCATTGATGGCTGATGCAGATCTGGCCATATCGGCTGCCGGGTCGACCCTATGGGAATTATGCTGCGCTGGCGTACCGACGATAGCCATCATGACAGCGGAGAACCAGCGCCATTCGAGCGCTGCGATCGCACGAGCAGGTGCGGCCTGGCTGGTGGAATCTATCGCACAGCTGCCCGCCGTCTTGCCTGCACTACTGGACAAAATTCGCGAGCCCTCCATTCTTACGCACTTGCAGGAAGCGGCTGCGCGCGTGACTGATGGTCGGGGTTGCTCGCGCGTCGCAGACACGATCTTGCAAACGACCGAGCAAGTGATCCCGACCACCTTGCGCCCGATGTCTGCTGAAGACCTGGAGCAGGTTCGCCAATGGAGAAACCATCCTGAGGTCAGACGCTGGATGCACAACCCCTCGGAGATTGGCGCCGAAGAACATGCCGCGTGGTTTGATCGTTGCCGCCATGACCCGTCGCAGCATTTGCTGATCGCCGAAGAGGCTGGGTCACCGATTGGCTTTGTCCGCTTCGCCGGTGTAGATCAACAATCAGCCGAATGGGGATTCTATAAAGTCCCGGGCGCACCGGCAGGCAGTGGTACCCGCCTTGGCCGTGTCGCGCTGAATTACGCCTTTGATTCGCTAGCGCTGAAAAGCGTTAATGCGACCGTGCTATCGGATAACCAGCGCTCGCTTCGATTCCATCGCAAGCTGGGCTTTCAAAATTTGCCGACGAAATCGGCGCAATCGATTGACCATTTCACTCTGGGCCGCGAAGACTGGCTCGACGGAGACAGATTGTGACACCCATGTCTGATGCATTGATGACGATTGCCGGGCGCCATATCGGCCCCGACCACCCGCCCTATGTGATCGCCGAGCTGTCGGCGAATCATAATGGCTCGCTGGATGCCGCACTCAAGCTGATTGATGAGGCCAAAGCGTGCGGCGCTGATGCCGTCAAAATTCAGACCTACCGCGCAGATACGATCACCATCGATTGCGATGGTGAGGAATTCCGTATCGAAGGTGGGCTATGGGCGGGCAAACGACTGTACGATCTGTATCAGGAGGCGCATACCCCCTGGGAATGGCACGCGGAATTATTCAGGCATGCGGCGCAAGTCGGCATCACTCTGTTCAGCTCGCCTTTCGACAAGACCGCCGTAGATCTACTCGAACAGTTGAATGCACCGGCTTACAAGATCGCGTCATTCGAAGCGATCGACCTGCCCCTGATTCGTTATGTCGCCCAGACCGGTAAGCCGATGATTATTTCCACCGGCATGGCCGATGCGGAGGAGATCGCCGAGGCGATCGCTGCAGCGCGCGATGGTGGCTGCCGTGAGCTAGCTATTCTTCACTGCGTCAGTGGATATCCCGCACCCGCGGCCGACTACAACCTGCGCACCCTGCCCGATATGAGCGAGCGCTTTGGTGTCATCACCGGGCTATCAGATCACACGCTGGACAATGCCACGGCGATCGCCAGCGTTGCGCTGGGCGCAGCCGTCATTGAAAAACACTTTACGCTGGACAGAAATGGCGGCGGACCAGATGACAGCTTCTCGCTGCAGCCCGAGGAATTGCGCGCGCTATGCACATCCGCCCGCACCGCCTGGGAAGCGCTCGGGCACATTGACTATGGTCGCAAATCCAGTGAGCAAGGCAATGTCAAATTTCGTCGCTCGCTGTACTTTGTTGAAAACATGCAGGCAGGTGAGCTCATCACCGAGCGCCACGTGCGCAGCATCCGTCCGGGTTATGGCATGGCGCCGAAACATCTGCCTTCCCTGATGGGCAAGCGTGTTCGCACAGCCGTAAGCCGCGGCACACCAGTGCGCGCAGAGGATCTGACATCGTGAACGACACATCCCAGCTCAGCGTACTGCTGATCGGCGGTGGCAACATCGCCGGGGCCTTTGACGAATCGCGCGCGCGCGATGCGTGGCCGCTGACGCATGCCGGCGCCCTGCTCCGCGACGGCCACTTCCGAATGGATGCCTGTATCGAACCCAATCCATCTCGCCGTGAGGCGTTCGCCGCACATTGGCCCGTGACTCATATGCTGTCGGACATGAGCGAATTAGCGCCCAACGCGCGCTTTGATATCGTCTGCATCTGCTCCCCGACAAGTTTGCACAAGGCGCATCTTGAATTCGCACTGCAAGTCAAACCTCGACTAGTGTTTTGCGAAAAACCATTAACGCCGAATTTGGAAGATTCCACAGTAATGGTCGAACGCTTCGAACGTGCGGGTATTTCGCTCGCCGTCAATCACACGCGGCGTTGGGCGCCCGACGTACTGCAGCTAGCGGCCGAACTACGATCGGGCGACTGGGGAAACATTCGCTCCGTCAGCGGCTTGTATAACAAAGGCACCCTGAACAACGGATCACACATGATTGATCTGCTGTCACTGCTGCTGGGTGAATTACAGATCGCATGGGTCGGCACGCCGGAATATGATCACTGGAGCGATGACCCGAGCATTCCTTTCGTGCTTCGCAGTGAACATGGTGTAGTGGCCAGCGTCAGTACTGGTCATGCGCAGGATTTCGCCGCCTTCGAACTACAACTCATCACAGAACGTGGATTAATCACCATGGAGCGTGGTGGTACCAGCTGGCGCATCCGTCGCTCCGAAGCCAGTAAGCAATTCAGCGGTTATCACATCCTGTCCGATGCCATCCAGAGTGATGGACGCTATGAACAGGCTATGACTCACGCGTTCAACAATCTGTGGCGTCATCTGGTGGGCGCAGAGCCGCTGGCCTGTACCGGTCGCGACGCCCTGCGCGCACAACAACTATGCGAACACATCAGGCAGCAGGCCATTCTGTCGCAGCCTGACATTGAACTTTACGGAGAACCAGCATGATCCTCACCGACGAACTCGCGCTCCATGGCGGCACGCCTGTGATCACGGAAAGCTTTGCACCCTTTGTCGCGGTCGGCGACGAAGAGGCTGAGGCTGTGGCACAGGTGGTTCGCACCGGCGTACTGTCAGCCTATATCGGCGCTCGCGGCCCGGGCTTCATGGGCGGAGAACAAGTGCAGGCGCTCGAGCACGAGGCTGCTGAGTACTTCGGTGTTGCCCATGCAATCGCCGTCAACTCATGGACCTCCGGCCTGATCGCTGCCGTCGGTGCGATCGGTATCGAACCGGGTGATGAGATCATCACCACACCGTGGACTATGGCGGCGACTGCCACTGCGATACTGCATTTCAACGGTATTCCGGTGTTCGCGGATATTGATCCGGTGACCTTCAATATCGATCCTGCCAAGGTCGAACAACTGATCACGCCCCGTACTCGTGCCATCATGGCCGTCGACATCTTTGGCCAGTCCGCCGACATGGTGGCACTGCGCGCCATTGCTAAACGTCGCGGTCTCAAGCTGCTGAGCGATACCGCGCAGGCGCCCGGTGCTTTTTCGGGTTCACGCCATGCAGGTACGCTGGCCGATATTGGCGGCTACAGCCTGAATTATCACAAGCATATTCATTGCGGCGAAGGCGGCATTCTGGTTACCGATGATGACCGTCTGGCGCAACGTCTGCGACTGCTGCGCAATCACGCTGAAGCAGTGATCGACAGCGAACAGCCCGAAGATCTCTGCAATATGCTCGGCTATAACTTCCGCATGGGTGAAATGGAAGCCGCGATTGCCCGTCTGCAGCTCAACAAACTCGCGCCGCGCGTCGCGACGCGTCAGCACGCAGCGCATATCCTCGACGAAGCGCTGGACGGATTGCCTGGCCTGACCCTACCTCGCACCATGCCCGGCAATACCCACGCCTACTATGTCTATGGCATGACGCTGGACACGGACCAACTAGGTATCAGCCGCCGTCAACTGGTCGCTGCCCTGCGCGCCGAAGGTGTGCCCGGTCTGATGGAGGGCTATCAGAACCTGCATCTGCTACCGATGTTCCGCAACAAGATTGCGTATGGCACGCAAGGCTTCCCATGGCACCCGGCCGTCAATGCAGGCCAACATTCCTACGGCGCCGGCGTATGCCCGATTGCAGAAAAATTTCACGCCGAGACCTTCCTGGGCCTCAGCCTGTGCTTGTGTGAGTTCAGCGATGATGACATCGCTCGAGTCGCTCAGGCATTCCATAAAGTCTGGTCTAGTCTGGATGCGCTGCGCTGAATCCCCTGTGATGGATGCACTACCCAAGCATACGCTGCTAGGGCGAAAGGTCGCACTCACACCTATGCATCCAGCCGATATCGATGAGCGTCACGTCGGCTGGCTGAACGACCCGGAGGTTGTTCGCTTCAGCAATCAGCGCTTTATGACGCACGACCTCGATACTTGCTTAACCTACCTGCGCGGATTCGACCACAGCTCCCATCGCTATTTCTCTATCCGTCGACGCGACAACGACGAGCGGATTGGTACCATCACGGCCTATGCCTCCGTGCATCACGGAACGGTAGATCTGGGCCTGATGATAGGTGAGAAAAGTGCATGGGGTCTGGGTTATGGACTGGATGCCTGGGATACGTTGCAACAGGCAGCGCTGGCGACGCGCGGTGTGCGTAAACTCACCGGTGGCACGCTCGCCTGTAATCTCGGCATGATCCGTATTTTTGAACGTGCCGGTATGCAGCTTGAAGCGGCGCGGCGCGCACAGGAACTGGTCGACGACCAGCCCCAAGATATTGTCTACTATGCCCGCTTCACTGCTGAGTGAGCGGCTGAAGCTGCCGCTCGCCGTCGTTTGTCATGACGCCGGTGGTGCGAATCAAATCATTGCGCTACTTAGTCAGATGTCCTTTGCACTCGGCGATGTGCGTCCGGTGATGCAGGGGCCTGCTGCAAACCTTTGGCAGCGCGCCTTCCCTGAACATACGCTGATCCAAAACGTCAGTGCGGCACTGCAAGGCTCAGCCATGCTGTTATCCGGCACCGGTTGGGCCAGTAATCTCGAGCATGATGCCCGCTGTAAGGCGCGAGAGATGGGCGTGTATTCGGTAGCGATGCTTGATCACTGGGTGAACTATGCTCCGCGCTTTACACGTTCGGGGCAACGGCAATTACCCGATGCGCTATGGGTATGCGATCGTTTCGCCGAAGCGATCGCCCGCGAGGCATTTCCCTCCACACCAGTACATCGCCTGCCCGATTTTTATCTGGAGTCGCAATGTGCGAGCTTGCCGCGCGTGGATCAGCTCATCGATCCGTCGGTACTGTTCGTCTGCGAGCCATCGCCGTCCCACTGGGCACCTGAACAGCCCAGTGAATTCCAGACGCTCGACTATTTCATTGATCGGCTCAGTCTGACTGGCATACCTTCAACTGCCCGACTGCGTATCCGTCCACACCCGTCTGAACCTGTCGGCAAATATGACGCTTGGATCGCTGCACAGCCTCACCCGGATATCGCACTTGACGATAGTCCTGACATGAACGCTGCACTCGCGAATGCGCGATGGGTGGCCGGCCGCCAGTCCTATGCGATGGTGATTGCGCTAGCTGCGGGTCGCACCGTGTTCTCTGTACTTCCGCCCTGGGCGCCTGCCTGTCGCCTGCCCCATCCCGGCATCATTCATCTGCACAGTCTCTGACGCTGTTCGCGTCAAATTGCCAGTTTTCACTAGCCATCACACAGTAAACCGCAAATAAAAAAACCGGGCAGGTTTCCCTGCCCGGCTTTATGACGACCTACCCTGATTACTTCAGCAGGGACAGGACCGACTGCGGTGCCTGGTTGGCTTGCGCCAGCATCGCGGTAGCTGCCTGAGCGATGATCTGAGCCTTCGCCAGAGCCGTCGTTTCCTTCGAGTAGTCGGTATCCATGATACGGCTCTTCGAAGCGTCGGTGTTGGTGACAATGTTCTGCAGGTTGTTCACCGTAGACACCAGACGGTTTTCCATCGCGCCCAGCTTGCTGCGTGACGAGCTGATCTTCTCGATCGCGTTGTCGATCGTAGCGATAGCTTTGGTCGCCGACGTTGCGTTGCTGACGTTCAGGCCTTCCATCGTCGAACCCGAGGCGGCAGCGATCTGCGCAGCGTTGACCTGGAAGTCTGCGGCGCCAACGTTCTGCTCCATCAGACCCACGGTGTCCTGATCAGCTTCATCACCCAGCTCGATGCTGATCGGCTTGTTGTCCACCGAATCCAGACGGATCGAAGCGTAGTTGGTCATGGTGTCAGCCGAGAAGTTGAACACCTGTGCTGCCGTACCCGTCGAGTAGCCGGTCTGGATCGTCAAGCTCTGCACGTTCGTACCCGTCAGGCGCAGGTTCAGGCCGTCGTAGGTAGCGGTGATGCCAGTCTGCGAAGTCACTGCATTGATCGCCGTAGTGATCTCTGCCAGAGTCGCAGCGCTAGCAGCTGCCGTGATCGTTGCCGACACACCGTTCAGGCGCATCGTGATGCTGCTCGAGCCTGCCGGCAGGTACAACGCGGTCTGCGTGAACTGGAACGACTTGTCAAAGTTTGCGTAAGCGATAACACCCGTCTGGTTAGAGAAGTTGTTGATCGCGTCCAGCTTGCCCTGGAACGAGTCAGTCTTGATGTTGCCGCTGAAGATCTGCGTGCCGTTGATTTTCAGAGTCGAGTTATCCCACTCGGTCGTCGTGCCTGCCGAAGTCAGGGCAGCGCCAGTCACCGTATAGGCATCCTCAGCCTTGCTGAAGTTCGACGTCACTTCGCGGAAACCCAGTGCCTTCAGGTCGTCCAGCGAACCCGGCTCGGTCGCCGACAGGTTGCCACGCTCGACACGGATCGGGCTGCCATCGATCGACTCCAGCTTCAGGAAACCAGCGAAGTCTTCGAAACCACCGCTGTTCTTAAAGCCGGTTGCAGTTTCGTAACCACCCGATTCACCCGTCTCATCGCTGACGGAGATCATTGCACCGGTTTCGTTCGCCAGTACCAGTTTGCCTGCATCGTTGATGCTTGCCTGAACCGTGCCGCCGGTCTGCTTGTTGATGTTGTCCACCAACTCTTGCAGGTTGCCCGACGCAGCGATGCTGTAAGTCGTGGAAGCGGTGGTGCCAAAGTTCTGCACCTTGATCTGCACCTGGCCTTCAGTCGCCACGCCGGTACCGATCTGCTTGGCAGCGACCGTGTTGAAGCCGCTAGCTTCGACGTTGTCGACGCTCTCGTTGATGTTCTTGATCAGTGCTGCCAGATCCTGGACTTTACCGTTGACGACCGTGTTGCCTTCGTACTTGTCGAGGTCCTGACCGTTGATCTTGATGTCGCCCTTGGCGAGGGTCAGCGACTCGAGCGAGCTCGTACGCGAACCGATCAGTGCATTGGTGCCGGCGCTGACGCTGGTCATGCCCAGATCTTTCAGCTGAACTGAATTGATCTTGACATCCATCGTCTGGTAACCCTTGTCACCGATCTGCAGCTTCTTGTCCTTGAACGAACCGTCGAGGATCTTCTGGTTGTTAAATTCGGTGGTCGTAGCAATACGCTGGATCTCCGACTTCAACTGGGTAACTTCGTCGTTCAGCGCCTTACGATCCGCGTCGTTGTTGGTGCCGTTCACCGACTGGACAGCCAGTTCACGCATACGCTGCAGGATGTTGGACACTTCGTCCATCGCGCCTTCGGCGGTCTGCATCAGCGAGATACCGTCGTTAGCATTTTTGATAGCCATAGTCAGGCCGCGCGATTGCGCTTCCATGCGCGCACCGATGGCCAGGCCAGCGGCGTCGTCTTTGGCGCTGTTGATGCGCAGACCGGTCGACAGGCGTTGCATGCTGGTCGACAGGCGGCGGTCATTCTTGACCAGCGAGTCCTGAGCGATCAGGGACTTGATGTTAGTGTTGATGACAGACATTTGGTCACTCCTAAATGAAAATTAAACTTTTCAAAAAAGGCTGTGCTGTTACAACACCGCTGGCCTTGTCTGCCCTACTACGCGGTTTGTTACTGCATCAGTCTCACAGAAAGTCTTTTTTCCTTCTGTTACTGCGTGAATCGGCAACTAGCCTAGAAACTTAATAGCCAGTTGTTGTTATTTATTGCTTTTCGTTGAAGAGCAGGCCCTTCATATCTTCCAGGCTGTGCGCGAAGTTCACCACCACCTCGTTCGGTATCTGGCGCACCACCTCGCCGGTATTCTGGTCACGGACGGTCACCACGAAGGTATTAATCTTGTGATCCACCGAAAAACCCAGATTGCGGTTGTTTTCCTTCATCTGCTCATTCAGGCGATCGACGATCTCCTGCATCTGCTCGAGCATTTTTTGCGGATCGAATTTCGGCGGCGCCTTGCTTTCCTTCGGCGGCTGCGGAGCGGCCACGGCAGGTACGGCGACGGCAGCCTGCTGGGCAGCAGCCCCGGACGGCGCAAGCGCCGCCATGGCGATCCCAGCGCCGGTATTTAATTGAATTGAATCAGTCATGATTCCCCCTGATGCTTTCGGGCCAGATAAACGGCCACGCCTGGAGGCGGACAATCCGCAAATCCAGGCAGTTCGTAGGGGTGATCGACAGGGGGGCGGCAAACTTTAGCCGCCTGGAGAAAAAATTACGGACGTTACGCCGCGTCAGGCTTTAGTTATTGTTGGCATTTGCCATGGCGTCGAAGGTCGACTTCAGGCTGGACTTCTGGCTATTGATCGAGCCGACCAGGCTATCGAGATTGGCAAAAGTCTTGGTATAGGCTGCCTGCAGGCGGGTCAGACGCGCCTCAACCGTCGCCAGTTGTGCCTTGTAGCGGTCCACGCTTTTCTGTGCGCTGTCCGACTGAGCCTTGATATAGCCGGTGGTCTTGGTCAGATCCGTCAGACGCTTCACCGCGTCTCCGGCCAGACCCTGCGGCAGGGTGGTGTACTGGCTCTTGGATTCCTTGTTCGCGGTCAGCATCGTGACCATGTCATCGAAGTTGGTGCTGGCGGCAGCATCAAACTTCGCTTCGTCAAAGGTAATGGTACCGGCCTTGTCGACGGAGACACCGATGTCACGCATTGCTTTCACACCATTGCCTGGCGAAGCAGAATTGCCTAGCAATAGATTACGGATCTGGGTCTTGACCAGCTGGATAGTCGAATCGTTCTGCAATGCACCACTATAGATATCCGTAGTGTCTTCCGTATTCTTCGGCCCTGACAAGATTTTCAAATCTGACATGGTCGTGTTCACGGCATCGACCAGGGCCTTGACCTTGTCTTTCAGCGACTTGGTATCACGATCAATATTGAGCGTGACCGGACCGCTAAGCGTGGTCGTACCAAGCAGGTTGAGAGTCACACCTGGGATCGCATCAGCGATGGTATTGCTGGCGCGTGACATCTGAACACCATTGAGCGTGAATGACGCGTCAGCAGCCGCTTGCAGGTTATTGCTGAAATCGAGATTAACTAGCGCTTGCCCTGCGACGTAGGCTTGAAAAGTCGTCGCTTTCGACACCGTGCCTGTGCCACCATCATTAAATGACAGGCTGGCATCGCCATCCGTCACCGCATACGTGATGTCAAGTTTGCCTGAACCGGCATCCGTAATGGTTTTTCCACCCCGTGCGGTCGCATTTGCCGGATCGTTGAATGCGGCAGCAATTCTGGCCACAATATCGGCACCGGTATCGTTGGTCGTCACATTCACGCTGACGCCACCAATCGTGATGGTGCCATCGACCAGCGGCGTGCTGAAACTCATGGTCTGTTTCTTCGGCACGCCGATAGAAAGCGGGTTGCCTGAGCTGAAGGCGCGTGTCGTGCTGACATTGGCACTCACACCGGTCAGCAGCGGATCAGTGACCTTCACGGGATCCATGTCACCGTCGGTCTTAGCGTAGTCGATGGTCAGCGTGCCATCATTATTTACTGTGTAAGTACGGCCAGTAACGCCATTCTTGCTATCGGCCGCCTCGAGTGCTGCCTTGGCTGCGGTGGAAATCGCGGTACCGGTGTCACCGGCAGCCACCGATACACTGACATCACCAATCTTGAAGCTTCCAGCGACCATCGCCGGGCTAAAGGTCAGTTTCTGCTGTTCGCTGTTGCCCGTGCCATCATCGGTGACCAGGGAAAACGCATTGTTTCTCCCGGTCTCGCCGTTCAGCACAATCTTGTAGGGGTTTGCAGTGCCGTCGCCGGTGTTGATCAGCTGCGCATTGACGCCCAGCTTCGCGTTATTGATGGCGTTGACCATACCGGTGGGCGTCGCACTCGCCGCAGCCACCTTGATCATTTTCAGCTTGCCATTGACCGTCAGCTGCAAATAAAAGTCGGAATTACTCACCTTGGTATCCGTCGCAGCAAAGCCGCTAGACAGATTGCGCTGTCCCTGTGCTCGTGCAGTGACGCTGATGTCATGGGCCCCGGGAATCGCGCCACTGGTCGTTGTCAGGGCAACGGCGGCGGCATTGCTACTGGTACCCGATACCAAATTGACTGACGACGGCTTTTGCAGCGCATCGAACGCGCTTTTGACTGTGTCAATCGTCATCGATAGCGCGGAATAGCCAGAAATCCGCGCTTCGCTCTTGGTGATGTTCTTATTGATCGATTCAGTCTGGGCTGCACGCTCCGCATCGACCAGACTGGTGGCCAGCGAGTTCAGATCGACACCCGAGCCCGAGCCGAGCTTGGTCATCAGCGCCTGCGCTGCGGCTTTCTTCGTGGTGGTTGCAGCGGCCGTAGCGGCGCTCAGCGTCTTGGCGTTAGTGCCTGTGCTGCTCGTTGCTACTGAACTGGATATAGTTGCCACGTGGCTGTCCTGGGGTTCATCTGGTCCGGAGGGCCGGATCGCACTCGATCAATCATCGGCATGAAGCCGACATTCTTTAATGATTTACTTTATGTAATCAAACAGGTTCAGCTGGGAAATTTTCGCAAAGCTACTCTGCGCCGCTTGCAGCGCCAGCATGTCCTTGTTCATCTTGGTAATCGCCTCGGTGTAGTCGATATCCTGCACTTTCGACAACGTACCCTTCAGACGCAGCAAGGTTTCTTCAGCCAGCGATGCCTGCGCATCCAGCGTATTGCCAGCGGCGCCTATCGTTGCCTGGCTGGCACTCATACTTTCTTGCAGCGAGCCCATTTCAGCGACCGAGCGCTGCAATCCCGCGGTATCGTTGTTATTCAGTGCCGCTGCAAAATCGTCGATCGACTGGAAAAAGCCGACGCCCTGCTGACTACCGTCTTCCGCAGTACGCACCAGTTTGCCAAAAGGATTGGTGCCAGGCTGGTTGGTGTCAGTCGTACGCTGATCACCGGTACCGGCCGGGCTGATACTCATATCGCCCTGATACACCATTTTGCCGCTGGCATCGGTACCAAAAGCCGCCTTGCCTGTGCGCGTTCCGGAAAAGATATAGTTTCCGTTCACATCCTGCGTGTTTGCCAGCGACAGTAGCTGATTGCGAAGCTCTTTGACTTCGATCGCAATGTACTGCCTGTCTTTCGGACCATTCGTCGCGTTCGCGCCCTGCACTGCCAGCTCCTTCAAGCGGATCAGCACTTCAGTTGAGGAATTGATCGCTGTCTCTTGCTGGGAGAGTTTGTCTCTGACGGTATTGATGGTATCCAGATAGCTCTGCTGGCGATCGATCACGGTGTTAAGCCGGGTAATCGCCGCCGCCTGAGCAGGTGCATCACTAGGCTTGAGGACTTCCTTGCCGCTCGATAGCTGCAATTGCGTCTTGGATAGTCGATCTTGAGTGATGCCCATCTGGTTGAGCGCACGGTCAAATTTCAGCGTGGTCGACATTTGCATGGTTTAGTCCTCTGATTTATCTTGCAGCGCTCAGAATCGCGTCGAACAAGGTATTGGCAATCTGAATCGTCTTGGCTGATGCCTGATAGGCCTGCTGAAAACGAATCAGATCGGCCGCCTCGCTATCCAGCGATACGCCCGACACTTTGTCGCGCGACTCAATCGCCTGATCATTGACCACCTTCAGTGCATCCTGCGCGATCTTTGCCTGGCTGGAGATGTTGCCGATATTGCCGACCTGCTGCTCATAAGCTTGCGCAATCGTCATGCCGGCACCACCGCCGATCACACCCTTTTTCTCGAGCGCGATGATGTCGTTCATATTCTGGTTATTACCCAGGCCATCCTGGTTGCCGTCGATGGCGAACTTGTCCCCCTCGCGCGGGTTCCGATCAAGCTTTAAGGTCAAGCCCTGGTACTGAATGCCCGCCGCCGCATCGTAGTCGCGTTCGGCGAGTACGGTCACTCGCCCATTGGCCGGGTTGGTCCAGGTAATCTGGTAGCGGTTATCCGACGTAAATTTCACGTCATAGGATTCTGTTCTCAGCTGCGCGATACGCTGCGCGTCGAGCGTGGCAGGATCCGCCATGCTGGCATCGAAGCTACCTGAGATCGTACCGCCGCCGGTACCGGTGACGAATACCAGCAGGTCTTCAGTCGCCGCACCATCCATGTAGAGGCCACTTCGGAAACCGAGGTTGGACATATCGGCCGCCGAGCTCGACTCGCCAAATCCGACTTTGACCTCAGCATCTGAAGACAGCGTCAGGCTGCCCTTGTAGGTGCCGTTACCGATGCCGAGTGGATTGCGAGTACCGACATCGCTGCTAATCACGATATCGCCACCATTGTCATTCGACAGCAGCAGATTGCCGTAGCCATCTACATAGGCGCCTACAGCCGATGTGAACTTCAAGGCGCTGGCAGAGACATCGCTACCGATGGCCATACCACCGGGCATATCCGTCTGCAGTTCGATATTGCCATCGCCATCAATCTTCGCGAACACATTCGTGCCTACGCTCTTGGCATTGATGGCGTCCACCATCTCCTCAATCGTGAAAGGCAGATTCTGGCCAGGATTGTTCGGGTCAGGTGTGGGTGTGTACACCGCGACGCCATTGAGCATCAGCGGCTGATTCGCATCAAATTGGCTGGCGTTGATCACGTACGGGTTACTGACGACCGCACCCGAGGTACTGCCGCCGAGCGCTGTGGTCTCATCCACATCCGAAGCGACCGCCCCGGACAAAATTATGTCGGAGGATAGATTACCGTTTTGATCAAACGTCGCCGTCGCCGTTACACCACTCAGGCTGGTCGATGCGTTGATCGCGTCGACCATTTGTTTCGTGCTGGTGAATGATGTGCCGATCGTTACACCATTAAGCATCAAACCTTTGGTTAGATCGATACTGTCTTTAGAAATCGTGAGCAGTGCGAGCGCATTATCGTCCGAGCGAGCAGTGACGCTCACATCACCATTGCCGGTGCCGTATAGCGTGAATTCGTTGTTCGCGGGTGCGGTAGAAGATTGTTGCAGATCGATTCCAGGCGCGCCGGTTTGCGAGTCCGTTATCGCAAGATACAGATTCGTTACATCGCCGTCGTAGGCAAAGCGCTTGCCGTTAACAATCACCGAATCGCCTGCTCTCAATTTGCTGGCATCGATCGTCACGCGTCCCGTCTGTGCCGCATTCACCGCGGCTGCAATCTCGTCTGCAGATCTGAATGGCGTGTTATCGGGCTTGCTGATCGATATGCCATTGAGCTTCAAGCTGGTGGCACCACGGTCAGTCAGCACTTGAC
>CAZXRS010000007.1:0-22215 GCA_964642635.1 uncultured Bifidobacterium sp.
AGGCCTTGAACCAGCCATTGCCCTCACCAGCGAACACGAGGTTGCCAGCGGTCGACAGAGCGCCGCCGATCATTGGCTGATCGGTACGTGCCTTCCAGACTACCTTGCCGGTGTTCACGTCGACAGCAGTCACGTTACCGAACTGCTCTTCGCCAACGCTGTTCTTGAACGCGCCGCCCAGCCACAGCTTGCCGCCTGGATAAGCAGCAGCTTCAACGTGGTAGGTCATTGGCTGTTCGAGGTTGACTGCGAATGCCAGGTTCAGGCTCGGGTTGAACGCCATCGGCGACCACTCGACACCACCGTTTGCACCCAGCGACATACGAGCGCCATCTTTCGTCGGCAGAGTCCAGAGGCCTTCTTGCGACACCATCGGCTCCGAGAAGCGGATCAGGTTGCCGTTCGAACGGTCATGAACATAGATGTGACCGGTTTTGCCACCGTGGATCACAGCTGGGATCACTTTGCCGCTCTTGTCTTTTGCATTGACTAGGATAGGAGGCGAAACTGCATCCAGATCCCACACGTCGTGCGCTACGTACTGGTAGTGCCACTTGTACTTACCGGTCTCGAGGTCAATTGCAACGATCGAGTCGGTGTACAGGTTGTCACCAGGACGCTCTGCGCCGTACAGGTCAGGAGACGGGTTGCCGACGACGAAGAACACCGTCTTGGTCTTGGTGTCGACTGCCGGAGTCATCCAGACGCCGCCGCCCAGAGTTTTGTAGAAGTCACCGCCGTTACGCGACAGTGCTGCTTTTTCTGCAGCGATGTCACGCTTCATGTGACGGCCGGTAGCATCGTTCTCTGCCCACACGCCTTCGTGGCCCTTCTCAGGGATGGTGTGGAAGGTCCACGACAGCTTGCCCGAATTTGCGTCATACGCTTTCACGAAGCCACGCACGCCGTATTCGCCGCCGTTGGTACCGATCAGCACTTTGCCGTCGACAACAGCCGGAGCCATCGTTTCGCTGTAGCCGAGTTCCGGATCAGCGATCTGGGTTTCCCACAGCTGCTTACCGGTCTTCGCATCCAGAGCGACCAGTTTCGCATCCAGGGTGCCCATGAAGACTTTACCTTCAGAGACGGCGACGCCCTTGTTGTTCGGGCCGCAGCAGTAGGTCGACACTGGGCCGATCTTGTGCTTGTAGTGCCAGTATTGCTCACCGGTGACCGCGTTGATCGCGTACACGTGGTTGTACGACGTCGTGACGAACATCACGCCATCAACAACGATCGGTGCCGTTTCCATCGACTCGACGATACCGGTCTGGAAAACGAATGCCGGGCGCAGCTTAGCAACGTTACCGGTGTTGATTTGAGCAGACGGTGCGTGACGCGTCTGATCGTAGCTGCCGTTCGGGTGCAGCCAGTTCTTGCTGTCCTTGGCTGCGTTATTCAGCATCGATTGGCTGACGTTGGTGAACTTCGGCATGGGATTTGCCTTGATACCAGCGCCGGCGATCGGTTCTTGCGCGTAAGCCGAGCCTGCGATAACTAGGCCGGTTGCGGCAAGCGTCTTCAGCATCTTGTTCAGAGCCATATGCTTCCTCTCTCTTGGTGGGTTTGCTTCTCTTTTATCCGTCGAATTCTGTGGATCCGCTTTAGTCGCACGACGATTGCAAAGTCATGAGGCTTGCCGCGAGCCCCGAATATCACGGGACCTTCTTATTGACCGCAATAAAAAACAACTTATTATTGGGCTCGTAGATCGTAGTCCCAGACGGGATTGTTGGCAACATAAAACCTCGACTTTGAAGGCCTTTTTTAATGAATTTTCTCAAGCGTTTAGCCGTAACTTTTTTTGTATTGAATTTTTGCGTCGCAGCACTCGCGCAGCAGGTCGATAACCCTCATGCACAGACACTTGCTGCAGTGCGAGCAGGGAATCTGGCGAAACTGAAAGACCTGATCGAAAAGCAGGGCGCCAACCTGAATTCACGCAACCGTATCGGCGAATCCCTGCTGATGATGGCGATCAAGGCGGGCAAGACAGACATCGCCAACTACCTGCTCGACAAGGGTGCGAACGTGAATATCGCGACCACCTCCCAGGCTACCGCGCTCATGGCGGCCGCTTTTGACGGGCATGTGGCTATCCTGAATCGACTGATCGATGGCGGCGCTGATGTGCGGGCCGTCGATCAGCAAAAGAAGAGCGCGATGGTTTATGCGGCAGCGCAAGGTCATACCGAAGTGGTCGCGCGCCTATTGAAGGCAGGTATTGACGTCAACGCACGCTACCCGAATGAGCTGACTGCGCTCATGTGGGCCGCCGGACAAGGTCATCCCGCCACCGTGAAGTTTCTGCTTAGCGCGGGTGCTGACCCGGCACTGAAAGACAATCGCGGTAAGACGGCGCAGGAAATCGCCGAAGAGATGGGCCATCTCGATGTAAAGAAAGTCTTCGCCCCACAATAATCAGCTGAACGACTTTCGCATAAGAAAAAAGCCTGCGTGAGCAGGCTTTTTTGTTTCACATGTTTATCGCTTTTTCAGCACCAATTCGAATTGTGCGAAATAGGCAGAAACATTATCGATATCAGCGTCGCTGAGCGGTTTGGCGATTACGCTCATTACTTCGTTATGACGCTTGCCATCGCGGAACTGGCGCAACTGGCTTGCCAGGTAGATCTCCGGTTGGCCGGCCAGAGAAGGCGTGCCTGCCATCGTGGACAGTCCGTTTTCGCCGTGGCACATCAGGCAGCTCTGCGCGGCTTTAGCGCCTGCGTTTACGTCACCCGCGAGCGTTGATGCGGAGAGACCGGCGCACATTAGGCCGGCAGCGATTAAAGAAACAGTTTTCATCATTGATTCAACAAACAGAGTCGGAATAAAAAATCGCCTGCCGCGATAGCTCGTGGCAGGCGACTCTCAGATCATCACCGGGCTTGTGGCCCGGCTTTTATCTTTGCAGCTTAGTTAGCCGAGTAGCTGATGCGATAGATCGCGCCAGCGTAGTCGTCGGACACCAGGATCGAACCGTCAGGCAGGTTAGCCACGTCAACTGGGCGACCCAGTGCGCGCTTGGTTTCCTGATCCAGGAAGCCGTCAGCGAAGACTTCAGCCTTGCCAGCGGTGCCGTCTGCGTTCACAGGAACGAAGTTGATCAGATAGCCGCTAGGCACAGTACGGTTCCAGGAACCGTGCGATGCGATGAACATGCCGCCCTGGTACTTCTTCGGGAAGGCCTTGCCGGTGTAGAAGCTCACGCCGAGCTGAGCCTGGTGAGCAGGGAACTCAACTTGCGGGAACACGTTGCCAGCCGGCTCTTTCATGTCTTTCAGTTCTGGAGCAGCGCCCGAACCTGCGACCTTGAAGTGACCGTTGTAGTAAGGGAAGCCGAAGTGCTGGCCTGCCTTGGTGATACGGTTCAGTTCGCCCGGTGGGACGTCGTCACCCAGACCGTCGACCTGGTTGTCGGTCGTCCAGATGGTCTTGTCTTTCGGGTTGATGTCCAGACCAGCTGGGTTACGCATACCGATTGCGTAGGTCTCTTTGCCCGAACCGTCGAACGGGTTCAGGCGAATCACGCCACCGATACCGACTTTGTTGTACAGGTCGATCTTGTCCTTCGGCTGCACGTTGTATGGCTGGCCCAGGGTGATGTAGACCTTGCCATCGTCTGCAACTTTGCAGGTACGGCCGGTGTGGTTGTAAGAAACTTCTTCTGCTGGGATCAGGCCGCCTTCTTGAACAGCGGTGATCACTGCAACGTCCGGACCTTCGTAGAAGTACTCAGCTGCTGGGAAGTTCAGCACGCGGTTCGACTCAACGACGATCAGGAAGCCGTCCTTGGTCCAGCAAACGCCGTTCGGGTTCTTGAACTTGATCGAAGGAGCGAAAGGCTTGACTTCGTCAGCGGTCATGTCGCCGTTACGGTCGGTAACTGCCCAGACGGTGGTCTTGCGGGTGCCGACGAACAGCATGTTGGTCGACGGAGCAACAGCCATGTAACGTGCGTCAGGAACGACGGCGTACAGTTCGATCTTGAAGCCTTCCGGCAGCTTGATCTTCTTCAGGTTTGCCTTCAGCTTGTCGACGTTAGCGCCAGTCTGCGGAACGGTCGGGATGTCGATCGCCGTAGTGGTGGCTTTCATCGCCGAGATTTTTTCGAGGTTCTCATCCTTTGCGAAGCTCGGTGCCGAGAAGGCGATGAGCAGAGCCGATGCCAGAGCGCTCTTAACGAAAACGTTAGATTTGGCCAATTTAATCTCCGATTAATTTTGTAGTGACGAAACGGTGAAACACCGGTACCCGTGCAAAACTTTCATTAGTATCTTTTTAACCCCTGACGTGAAAGTTCCGCATTACTGCAAGTGGGGCTTTGGACTATAGGACTTGCTTATATCCTGCTACAAGTGAATTTTTTTCACCTACACCGGGTCGAGTTCCGCAGAGACCCAATACGTAGCTGCATATAACAAAGCCGGCTGCATATGCGAGATGCAACCGGCTTCAGGCCGACAGAAGTTGTTATTTTTTATTTAACGACGACACCCCAAGGCATCTCACCAACCTTCACTTCAGACAGCGACTTCAGCTCAACAGCGTCAATCACTGACACCGAGTTTGAGCGACCATTCGCGACGTAAAGCTTCTTGCCATCCGGAGTAATCGCCATGTTCCATGGGCGCTTGCCTACCGGGAGGGTCGCTAGTACTTCATTCGTTGCCGTGTCGATCGCTGACACGGTGGCGTCCTTGCCGTTCGAAATGAACACTCGGCTCCCATCCGGCGACATCGTCACGCCGTTAGAAAAATTACCTGTCTTGATCTCCTTGATCACTTTGCGCTTGCTGACATCGATGGCATACACGGTGCTGGCGATCTCGCAAGCGACATACGCCACTTTCCCATCCGGTCTGAAGGCGATGCCGCGCGGACGGTCGCCGACTTTGATCGACGCGATCTGTTTGCGGCGCTTGACGTCGATCACATCGACACTATCCGCCTCTTCCGCCGAGACGAACATCAGGCTGCCATCGGGACTGAAAACCGCATGTTCGGGATTCCTTCCGCGAGTCTTCACCGCAAATGATTTTTTGCCCGTTGCAGCATCAATGAAATTCACCGCATTACTGATTTCAGAAGCCGCCGCAATCCACTTGCCATCTGGGGAGCTCGACACGCCCTCGGGAGATTCGCCCAGATCAATTTTGCCCACTGCTTCACGCGATTCAACATCGACCTTCACGAGCACATTGTTCGGCTGATCGCTGACATACAGCCAGCGCCCATCAGCCGATAAAGCTGCACCACGCGGCTTGTCGCCCGCTTTGATATCGGCGACGACCTGATCGGTTGCTGCATCAATGACGGAGACCGTCCCAGATTTTTCGTTCTGCACATAAGCGAAAGGCGCTGATATCGCAGCTAATGGCAACAGCGTGAGTGCTGCAAACAGGGGTGTGAGGCGCATGAGAAAACTCCGAATTTCCATTCAGTGATAAACAATGTTTGCCGCGGCAATCGCTATGTAAGCCTGCGCAGCAGCAGGGGCAGAGAATACCCGAATACGCCGGCAGCGTCTGGCGAGGGGGCGTCCCGATCGAATTCTGAAATTCAGGTAGGATGACAGAACATTGAGCGCAGGCATGGCATGGACACGCATCCGCAGCTCCGGCAGTCTGAACGACAGAAAGCATCCCATGTCAGAAAAATTTTCCGAGCACGACTGGCGTCGTTTCCTGAGCAGCATAGGCGAGGATCCGAACCGTCCCGGTCTGGTCGAAACACCGGCGCGCGTTGCCAAAGCCTGGGAGCACTGGACCTCGGGATACCGTCAGAACCCTGCAGAGGTCATGAAGACCTTCGAGGACGGCGCAGAGCATTACAACGAGCTCATCGTTGTCCGTAACATTCCGGTGTACAGCCATTGCGAGCATCATCTTGCGCCATTTTTTGGCAAGGCGACAATCGCCTATCTGCCGGAAGGCAAGATCGTCGGCCTGTCGAAGCTGACGCGTCTGGTGGAATGCTTCATGAAGCGGCTGCAGGTTCAGGAACGCCTCACCATGCAAGTAGCGAATGCGCTTATGGACATTCTCGAACCGCGTGCCGCAGGGGTGGTCATTCGATGCCGGCACTTGTGCATGGAAAGTCGCGGCATTCGCACCATAGGCGAGGAGACCGTTACTTCGGCGATGTTGGGTGAGCTACAAACCAATCTTGCGATGCGCACAGAGTTTCTCGATTTGGCTCGCGAAGATCTCGCCCGGTGGTAATCAACCATGTGAAAAAAAACGGCGCTCATATGAGCGCCGTTTTTCATGGGCTCGTCTGATCAGTCTTTTTTAGACTTTTTCTTTTTCGACTTTTTGCCTGATTTCTTTTTCACAGCAAGCATGGTGCCGCGGCACTCTGCGTGACCGCATCGGCACTCGTACGCTTTTTTCAGCTCCTTGGTGAGCTTCTCATCGATGACCAGCCCATAGTCATAGTTCAGCTCTTCGCCGCGACGAATATCACGTAGCGCGTGGATGAACACGCGGCCCTTCTCCTCCTGCGCCTCGCAATTCGGTTCGCAAGAATGATTGATCCAGCGAGCATCATTACCTTCATCACCACCATCAATCAGCTTGCCGCTTTCAAGACTGAAGAAAAAGGTGTGATAAGGATTGTCGGGATCTAGCCCGAATCGCTTATCAGCTTGCTTCTCCGAGATGCGCTTGCCCTGATATTCAATAATGCGTGCGCCTGCAGGAATCTTGCGGGCAGCGAAGACGCCATTGCCGTGAATGGAGGAATGCCTGACTTTGTAGTAGTCGTCCGAAATCAAATCGGTCGACTCGGTGCTGCCTGATTTCATGGGTGTTGTAGCCAATATGAAGAAGAAAAGTAATGGGGCAACGCTGCTGGGAGCACGATGATATCCCGCCCATGATTGCCGGCACAAGCGTCACTCGGCCAATCATTGGGCCGTCGACATCGCGTGTAGATTTTTCCTCAACCGTGCATCTTTTCCACAGTCGATATTGTCACTCTCGCCAAAAATGAGCGTGAGGCGGGGTGGCATGTCCCTTGCGAGAGTGACGAGGCTAGTTCCAACCCCGCAGGCAAGGCGTTGCCTGCCACGATCAAAGGAGAGAATCTCATGCCCACTTCACGATTGAAATCGCCGGTGTTGTCCGCGTTATTTGGTGTGCTCGGTGCGGCCATGCTGGTGAATTCGCTGGCCGTTCATCCACAGGAGAAGAGCGACAAGCCTTCTGCATCACAAAGCAAAGAAGGCGTTTCCAGCGGTGCCAGCACGATGGAATCGGGCGCATCAACCAAAGTGAGTGCCAGCGAAGAAAAATTGATCAAGCAGCTAGCCGAAGCGAACCTGTCCGAGATCAACGCCGGTAAGCTTGCCCAAGACAAGGCGCAGAGCGAAGAAGTAAAAAGCTTTGCGAAAAAAATGATTGATGATCACAGCAAAGCACTGGACGATCTGAAGCAGCTCGCAAAATCCAAGAACGTTGCCCTGCCGACCGAGCCAAACAAACAGCAGATGGCGATGGAACAAAGGCTGCGGGGATTGTCTGGCGAAAAATTTGACAGGCAGTATATGAGGCAGTCCGGCGAGCGCGCGCAGAAGCAAACGCATCAATTGCTGAAGCAGGCAGAAAAGGCCGGTGATACTGACTTGAAGAATTACGCCAGCAAGACCATCGCTGCTGTGGAGGGGCATCAGCAAATGGCGAGAGAAGCCGAACGCAGCCTGAAAGCCGGCGCAACGGGCAGGAGCGTGGGCGGTGCCACAGGTGCCGGTGAAGAATCGTCTGGCAAGAGCGGTCAGGGCAAAACCAGGGGCGGACATGACAAGCCCAAGAGTTCTGGCAGTAGTGCAACCGGATCTGAAAGCATGGGCAGTGGCGATCCTTCATCCGGAACCTACGGGGGCGCTGGCAAATAAGTACGCTTTGAGTAAACGGTGCGCAGCATCGGCGTTTCTCAGGGGCTTTCGGTAAAATGAGGCTCCTTCTCACGGCCGCAGCCGCCCTCGCCGGCGCGCGGCCTTCGTCTCTGTTCCGAGTTCGCCCGCATGCTGCGTATCACCGATGTCATTCTTCCGCTGGATCATCCTGAACAGGCTTTGACAGAGGCAGTACTTGCGCGTCTCGGTGCGGCGGCCGATCAGCTGCGCAGCATGACGGTGTTTCGCCGCGGGTATGACGCGCGCAGAAAGTCAGCCATACAACTGGTGTACACCGTCGATGTCGAACTGGCCGACGAACCGCGCGCACTGGCGCGTCGATTGCCCAAGGTGTCGGTCACACCGGACATGGAGTACAAGTTTGTTGCCCACGCACCCGCTCATCTTTCAACGCGCCCCGTTGTCATTGGTTTCGGCCCCTGCGGTTTATTTGCGGCGCTGATTCTTGCGCAGGCGGGCTTCAAGCCGCTGATCATTGAGCGAGGCAAGGTGGTACGCGAACGTACCAAGGATACGTTTGGGCTATGGCGACAGCACCAGCTAAATCCGGAATCGAATGTGCAGTTCGGTGAAGGCGGGGCTGGCACTTTCTCCGACGGCAAGCTGTGGACGCAAGTGAGTGACCCAAAGCATTATGGTCGCAAGGTGCTGCAGGAGTTTGTGAAGGCCGACGCGCCGCCTGAGATCATGTACGTGAGCAAGCCCCATATCGGTACGTTCCGATTGGTGAAAATGATCGAGCTGATGCGCGCGACCATCGTCGAGCTGGGTGGCGAATTCCTGTTCGAGCAGAAGGTCGATGGTATCGACATCGTCGACGGTCAGCTGCGCGGCTTGCACCTGTCAAGCGGCGACAGGATCGCCACGGATCATGCTGTACTGGCCATCGGTCACAGCGCACGTGATACGTTTCAGACGCTGCATGAGGCGGGTGTGTACATGGAAGCTAAACCTTTTTCGGTGGGCTTTCGCATCGAGCATCCGCAATCCATTATTGATCGCGCGCGCTTCGGTAAATTCGCCGGTAACCCTGTGCTTGGGGCGGCCGACTACAAGCTGGTTCACCATGCACACAATGGCCGCTCGGTGTACAGCTTCTGCATGTGCCCGGGCGGCACCGTGATCGCTGCAGCCTCAGAGCCGGGTCGCGTTGTTACGAATGGTATGAGCCAGTACTCGCGCAATGAACGCAATGCGAATGCCGGTATCGTCGTCGGTATTACACCGGATGATTTTCCCGGCGGTCCGTTGGCGGGCATCGACTTCCAGCGCGAACTGGAATCACGTGCATTCGAACTTGGCGGTGGTGACTATAGTGCGCCGGGGCAGCGGGTCGGTGATTTCATTCAAGGACGCGCATCGACGGCGTTCGGTAGCGTAGTGCCATCGTACAAGCCGGGCGTTAAGCCTGGCGATCTCGCTACGGCCTTGCCGCCGTATGCGATTGAAGCGATCCGCGAGGCACTGCCCGAGTTCGACAAACAGATTCAAGGCTTTGCGATGCAGGACGCGATGCTGACCGGCGTCGAGACGCGCACCTCATCGCCGGTGCGTATTCGTCGTGGCGATGATTTTCAGAGCGTGAACACCAAAGGCCTCTACCCGGCGGGTGAGGGTGCTGGTTACGCAGGCGGCATTATGTCGGCTGCGATCGATGGCATACGTGCCGCCGAGGCGGTGTCGCTGTCGATTTGTTCGAAGCGACAGTGAAAAGAACAACGGGCCGCAATTGCGGCCCGTTGAGTGTGAAGCTGCACGAATTATTTCTTCGAGCGTGTCGGCTTAGTCGCGGTGAATTGCGTAGCGACTTCGTCGAAGCTGTTTTCCAGCGTCGCGAGTGCCTGCTTGCTGCCCTTAACCATTTGCTCAACAGCCGCATTTGCGTTGGCGACGCTGGTCTTGAGCAGAGTGATAGCCTGCTCCGAACCTGCCGGCGCGGCTTTCGACAGTTCGTCGATCAGCTTGTTGATCTGTTTCGTGGTCTCACCAATGCGAGCCTCGGTTGATTTCGTGAACTCAGCCTGAGCCTTGGCGACGATTGCCGCAGCGTGACGTGCATAGGCCAGCGCTTTTTCTGCGCCCGGCTGTGCTTGCGATGAGGTCAGGCTGATCAGGTCCTGAGCATCTTTTGCGCTCAGCATCTGTTTTGCAGCCGACTGCGTGTGAGCCAGCGATTCTTTCGCAGTTGCGATATTCAGCTCGACCAGTTCGGCAACGCTATGCAGCGCCTTAGCGGTCAGCTCATTCATCGCAGCCAATTGCGCGTCAAAAGATTCTTTCGTGGCCTTAGACAGTTGTTCCGGGGTAGTCATCATGGACGTTCTCCTTAGGGAAATGTAATCGTTCAGCGGCATTTGTGCGCCGCAACAAACCCGATTTTACGGAGCCGCCCCGCGATGTCAAGCACTTTTGTGCGGCGCACCAAAAACTTTAAAAAGGATTGCCAGATTGAAAATACCGGCGCCGGTCGCAGCGCGGTAAGAAGGCGAGTTGCCGGCCCATGCTGGAAGCCGGCCCGCCGCCAAACGGCATTAAGCAGCGTTACCTTCCCGGCCGAGCCGCCAGGCATCGATGAGATCTCGCGCTGAGGGATCCAGCGACGCGAGCGTGACCGCATGGACGCGCTGGTAAATCATCAGCGCGTACACATTGGCGAGCGAATTGACTTCCGAAGACAAAGCGCGCTCTTCGCCGGTAGCCGGACGCAGGCGCCGCCAATAGTTGATGGCTTCTTCAAGTTCAGTCAAAGTCAGATCCATACGTGCATTGTAACGGCGACGCCATATTCCATCAGGGTGACGGTATGACAAGCGATTCGAGAAGCATTGTTCTAGTGCATGGCGCATGGCATGGCGGATGGTGCTGGCGCCATGTCGCACAACGATTGCGTGCCGCTAGATACGACGTCTACACCCCAACGATGACGGGACTCGGCGAGCGGGCTCATCTGCTGCGCACGGATACAGGTCTGGCAACGTGTATCGACGATGTATGCGCTGTGATCGATACCGAGGAATTAACGGATGTGACGCTGGTCGGCCACAGCTTCGCCGGCGTGGTGATTAGCGGTGTGGCAGATCGCATGCCTGAAAAATTACGCCATCTTGTCTATCTCGACGCGCTAATCGTGCAGAGCGGACACTCTGCACTATCAGTCTTCCCAACGGATGTGCAACGCGAGCGGCAACGAACCATCGATGCGGAAGGTTTGCGCATTGCGATACCTGATGCATTGAAGTTCGGTGTCAACGATGCCCAGCAAGCCGCATGGTTACAGCGGCGGCTCACGCCACATCCGCTAAAAACCTATACCGACCCATTAATGCTTACGCACCCGTTAGGTAATGGCGTCCGAAAAACCTACGTGGCTGCCACGGACCCGTGGTACGCGCCGCTAGCAAGCGTACGCGATTGGGTAAAGAAAGAACCTGACTGGAACTATCGCGAATTGAAAGCTGGGCATGACGCTATGGTCACATCGCCGCAGGCACTATCCGACTTGTTTGTTGAGCTAGCGAGATAACAGAAAACGCTCAAGACGATCCACCCCTTCGCCGAGTCGCTCCAGTGAACTCGCGAAACACCAGCGAAGTGCCCCTTCGCCTTCTGGACCAAAAGCGCTGCCGGGAGCCAGACCAAGACCGGCTTCCGCCACCAAGCGTTTACAAAGCGCGAGCGAATCCCGCTCACCGTGAATCCTGAAAAACACATACATCGCACCTTGCGGTTCAGGGGCGATCACCCCCGCCTTGCGCAGTGCAGGTGACGACAGTCGACTGATCAGGTAATCGCGCGCCGCACGATAACGAGCCACCGTCGGACCAACAATCTCATTACTGCGCGCGATGGCCGCCAGCCCCGCGCGCTGAACAAAGACCGGGGCGCACGAAGTGTTGTACTCAATGAGCTTACCCAGGCCATTCATCAACGACGCTGGCACCTGCATCCAGCCAAGTCTCCAACCGGTCATGAGCCAAGCCTTGGAAAAACTATTGGTCGACACCACCCGCTCGTCAGCTTCGCATATATCCAAAAATGAAGGTGCACAAATCCGGTCGGAGGACGTAGCGTGATACGTCAATCGCTCGTAGACATCATCGGAGAGCAGCCAGATACCATGCTTGCGGCAATGCGTGAGAAGCGCGTGCTGTTGTTCGCGTGAGATGGTCCAGCCGGTCGGATTGTTCGGCGAATTCAATAGCAATGCCTTGGTGTCAGGCGTCAGTGCAGCAAGAAGGCGATCGAGATCAAGTTGCCAGCGCGCCGGCTGCGATGCGGTATCAAGTTTAAGCGGAACCGACACGACCGATGCACCTAGAATTTTGGGTATTTCGATCAGATTCGGCCACAGGGGTGTGACAGCGACCACTCGATCACCAGGATTCAATAGCAGTTGCGACACCAGCATCAGGGCTGAGACACCTGATGAAGTGACCGCAATCTGATCAGCCGAAGCGGGGCGATGCAGCTGTGAAGAATAAGTTGCGATAGCGTCACGCAGCTCGGGCATGCCCAAATTGTGCGTGTAAAAAGTCTCTCCGGCGTCCAGCGAAGTCTTGGCAGATTCACGAATGAACGAAGGCGTAACCTGATCCGGTTCACCGAACCAGAATGGCAGCACATCATTGCGCCCGAAACCGGCATTCGCTACTTCACGAATGCGCGATGCAACCAGCGATTGAACGGAGAGGCGGGGCTCAACCGGAAACCGCGACATGACATTAGATGCAGACATCAAAAGCACAGCCAGACACGGCTAGCCAGATCAAGTAAGAAGCCCGGGCGCAGATAAGCAAAGAAAGACACTGCCATCAAAAAAACGGCAAGCACCATGAACAAGGAAAATTTCAGATGCGTGTTCATGCGCTCACCGGCTCCCGCAAAATCGGGGTCTCTTTGATCGGAAGGTTCAACAAACCGGCCATGACGCCGAGCGCAATGGTGATCATCCAGACCGTGTGATAGCTGCCTTCGACGGTGTAGAGATAACCACCGAGCCAGACGCCAAGAAAGCTGCCGATTTGATGGGAGAAGAACACGAAGCCTGCCAGCATCGACAAGTGCCGTACACCAAAGATGCCGGCGATCACACCATTCGTCAGAGGGACCGTCGACAACCAAATGAGCCCCATCGCCGCCGAAAAAACAACCACCGACGTTGCGGTCAGCGGAGAGAAGACAAACACGGCAATAAACAGTGCACGTGCAAAGTAAATCGCCGATAAAAGCCAAGGCTTAGGCAATCGACCACCCAGTTGGCCTGCGCCGAACGAGCCGAAGATATTGAATAAACCTATGGTTGCCAGCGCAATCACGGCGAGTTGTGGATCGAGCATGCCCTGATCTCTTAGATAAGCAGGCAAATGAACACCGATGAACACAATCTGAAAGCCACAGACAAAATAGCCGGCAATCAACAGCTGAAAAGGGCGGTACGCAAACGCTTCACGTACGGCTTCCGTCACACTCTGCGATTGTTCGTGCGACTGACCGGGCAGCTCGGGCTCGCGCAACATGAAAGCTAGCGGCATCATCACCAAGATCACCAGCGCAGCGAGAATAAACAGTGCCTGCTGCCAGCCAGCACCTGCAATCAGTTGCTGTTCTACCGGGATCATCGCGAACTGCCCAAAGGAACCGGCTGCGCCAAGCATGCCAAAAGCCCACGAGCGTTGTGCCAATGTGGCCGTGCGGCCGACAATGCCAGATAAAGCGCCGAACGCAGTGCAGGACAAACCTGCACCGATCAGGGTTCCCGAACCTACCGCAAATGCAGATCCGTCAGTGACCAGTGCCATCCACAGCAGGCCGGCCATGTATAGCAGCGCGCCAAAGAACACGACGCGTGCAGCGCCATACCGATCGGCAGCCATGCCGGAGAACGGTCCGAATACTCCCCACATCAGGTTTTGCAGCGCCATGGCAAGCGAAAAAGTCTCGCGTGTCCAGCCGTGCTGCTGAGAGATGGGTTGAAGCCAGAACCCGAAGCCATGACGCACGCCCATGGCCAGCGACAAGATAATGCCGCTCGCGATCAATACGACTGTCAGTGTGGGCGGGTACTTAGTGCGGAACATGTCAGGTAGTACGTCCATGGGCCTGACAGTGTAACGCAGCCGCGTTGCTCAGATGCTGAGCAACACATCGCAAAAGCGAGCGATGTGCGAGTTACAAGCTCAGAACGCAGCCGCTTGCGTAGGCGTATGAAAACATCAGGCAGCCTTCTTGGCGACTGCTTTCTTTGCAACGACTTTCTTTGCAACGACTTTCTTCGCCGCCGCCTTTTTCGCGGGTGCTTTCTTTGCGGCCGTCTTACTCGCTGCTTTCTTGGCGGGAGTCTTTGCCGCTTTCTTCGCTGGCGTCTTCGCAGCAACGTCAGTATCTGTGTCGCCTTCTTCCTTAGCGGTCGCCTTGCCTTTGCGAGGCTCGAACTCGAAGCTGACCTTGCCATCCTTGCCACGTGACAGGTAGGCTTTGAACGGCCGTCGTGTGCGCTGCGATACGAAGCCAGGCAGTAAATCTGTCTTGCCTTCCTCGCCTAGCAGTTTGACCATCTGCTCAGGAAGCACCTCTTGCTGAAGAATGATGCGGCCGCTGCGGAAATCGCAAGCCTTGGGTCTGGCGACGGTTTTCTCGCAGACATAGGCTAGGCTCATCTCATACACCCCGCTACCGCACTTCGGGCAGGGCCCGAGCGGCGTTTGTCCGCTGAAGTCTATCGGCTCAGCGTTTTCATCATCGTCATTCGACTGACCGAAATCGAACTCGAGCTTGTGATTGCTGATGTCCTCGTCGCGCGAGATTTTAAGGATGGCCGCAAACGGGCGGCCCATCTTCGAGCGGAATCCCTGTAAGGGACCGATGGTGCGTTGACTCAGCAATTCCTCGACCTCGGCCACTTCAAACTGCCGCCCTCCGGGTGTCTTGCTAATCGAGAACTCGCATTTTGTGCAAGCGAAGCGGCGATAGTTTTCCTTTACCACGCTGCCGCAGTTCGGGCACGGCGTCTTCAGCGTTGCGTAGTCACCGGGGATGGTGTCGTTATCGTATTCCTTGGCGCGCTTGACGATGGTCTGCGTCATCTGCGCGATCTCGCGCATGAACTCGTCGCGGCTGATACCACCGCGTTCAATCTGCGCAAGCTTGAATTCCCATTCACCAGTCAGTTCTGGCGCGGTCAGTTCGGCCACGCCGAGTCCGCGCAACAGCGTCATTAGTTGGAAAGCCTTGGCCGTCGGTATCATTTCGCGACCCTCGCGAATCAGATACTTTTCATTCAGCAGCCCTTCGATGATGGCCGCACGCGTAGCCGGCGTGCCCAGGCCTTTGCCTGCCATCGCTTCGCGCAATTCTTCGTCATCGACCAGCTTGCCCGCGCTTTCCATCGCCGACAGCAACGTCGCTTCCGAGTAGCGCGCTGGCGGCTTGGTGACGAGCGCGTGTACGTCTACCTTGTCGGTCTTTGCCTTTTCGCCTGCGGCGACCGGCACCAACATGCCCGTACCCTCGCCTTCTTTCGCGTTCGGATCAACGGCTTCTTTGCCGTACACCGCAAGCCAGCCCGGGTTGGTCAACACCTTGCCGTCAGTTTTGAACTGGTGGCCGGACACTTCGGTGAAGCGCGTCGTGACTTGATACTCAGCGGCCGGGAAGAAGATCGCCATGAAGCGTCGAACAACTAGGTCGTATAGTTTCTGTTCAGGCTCCGACAAGCTCTTGGGCAGCTGTCCGGTCGGGATGATGGCAAAGTGATCGCTGATCTTCGTGTTGTCGAAGATGCGTTTATTTGGCTTTACCCATTGGTTGTTGAGGATTTGCGCCGAGAACGGGTAGTAGTTGTTGATCTCGCCCAGCGACTCCAGTGTCTGCTTCACCGTGCCGAGATAGTCTTCCGGCAGATGCTTTGAATCCGTACGAGGATAGGTCAGCACCTTGTGGCGTTCATAGAGTGCTTGCGCCAGACCCAGCGTGTTTTTCGCAGAAAAGCCAAAGCGCGCATTCGCTTCACGTTGCAAGCTGGTCAGATCAAACAGTGCCGGCGCCATCGAGGTGCTGGGCTTGGATTCTTCCGTAACGTTTCCTGGCTTGCCTCGGCAGGCGGCGACAATGGATTCGGCGGCGGCTTTGCTCCACAGGCGCTCGGCGCGCTGCTCGGGATCGGTCTCATCCTTTTTGAATTTCGTATCTAGCCAGCGTCCTTCATAGACACCGGCCGCGCAAATGAATTCGGCTTTCACTTCCCAGTAATCGCGCGGCTGAAAGCGTTTGATCTTTTCTTCGCGCTCAACAACGATCGACAACGTTGGCGTTTGGACGCGGCCGACGGTCGTCAGATAAAAGCCGCCTTCTTTAGAGTTGAAGGCGGTCATCGCGCGGGTGCCATTGATGCCGATCAGCCAGTCAGCTTCGCTGCGGCAGCGAGCGGCATCGGCCAGCGGCAACATGTCCGTGTCATCGCGTAAATGCGAGAACGCATCCCGAATAGAACCCGGCGTCATCGATTGCAGCCATAGACGCTTGATGGGCTGCTTCGCCTTTGTGTACTGCACGATCAATCGGAAGATCAGTTCGCCCTCGCGGCCCGCGTCACATGCGTTGATGATCGCACCGACATCCTTGCGCTTAATCAGCTTGTTCAGCAGTTTGAGCCGTGATTCAGTCTTCGCGATCGGGTTCAGCGCGAAGTACGGCGGAATCATGGGGAGATTCGCGAACGACCACTTGCCACGTTTGACGTCATGCTCTTCCGGGGCCGCGATTTCCACCAAGTGGCCGACGGCCGACGACAGCACATACTCATCGGATTCAAAATACTCATCGTGCTTGGTAAAGCCGCCGATGATCTTCGCGATATCGTTCGCGACAGAAGGCTTCTCGGCGATGATGAGAGTCTTGGTCATGGTTAATCCGGGTCAGGACGCAGCGGGGGCGCGGTCAGCAGGAGTGACGCGCGGCACACTATATAAGTGGAAAGTGCCGAAAACGCCTGCGACTGCGGTTAAATGCGGCCAATGATAAGCGGGTTATCGAAAAGTCTGCAAGCGAACCGGGTGGCCGCTGGGGCAGAGTGCCGCGCTGTAATCAGTGATACACCGGTGGCGCGGAGTCGTCGTCGTCACCGAACAGCTCATCGAACATCAGGCTGTCGGGCTCCTTGCCCTGGCTCCAGAGCACCATCAGCACGATGACCTTGAGCTTGTCGAGCGGGATGGGCGACTCGTTGACCGCGCACGCACGCTCGATCACGATTTCACGCTGAATGGTATTGATGACGTCGGCTGACTCAAGGAATTCAATGAAACCGATCGCAGCAGTGCCGATCATTTCATATTCCCTGTCCGCGTAGACACGCGAGCCGAACGAGAAGGCGGTCTGGTGCGCCTGCTGATTGAACATCTCGTTGGTCGTTTCGGCGAGGTCGGTCAACCAGCCAAGTGCCTTGGAGATTTCTTCCTCTTCGAAACCGACCGCCGACAGCTTCTTCGCCAAGGCCGCCGAGTCAGGGCAGGCATCGGGTCGATAATAGGTTTCGTAAAGGTAAACAAGCACCTCAAACATAAAGCTACTGTAGCGATATCCAGCGAGTGACACAAGCCGCTAGGCGAAAAACTTTACCGATACTCGCCCAAAACCTGGGTTTGCCTTAAAGATTCCTGTGTAAATTCAGCGACTTGGGCCCAACTATGGGGTGGTTTTGCGTATAAGTTGAAAAAAATTCGCTGCTGAAGGCGAGGGGTTCGGAAACTCAAGGGCCGAGGGATTGATAACGCCCGTCCGGCAGTCGGCTGAGCCGGCCATCTAGCTCGAGTGTCAGCAGCGCGGCCTGGACATCGGCGGCCGGCAATCCGCAGCGCTCAGCGAGCTGGTCCACTGAAACCGGGTCATGGCCGGCGGCCTGCAGCACGCGCGCAGGCGCCGCGTCCAGCGCCAAAGCCTCGGAGCGCGCTAGTTGCGCCGGCGCGGCTGCTGCTTGCCAGCGCAGCTCTTCCATAATGTCCTCAGCCGATTCGACCAGCTTCGCTCCCTGCCGTATTAATTGATGGCAGCCCTTGGCCAATGGCGAATGAATGGAGCCGGGAATCGCAAAGACATCGCGGCCCTGCTCCAGTGCGCTGCGCGCGGTGATCAGCGAGCCGGACTGGAGCGCCGCCTCGACGACCAGTACGCCCAGCGACATGCCGCTAATCAGGCGATTGCGACGCGGGAAGTTCGACGCGATAGCCGGCGTGCCGAGTGGATATTCGCTAAGCAGACAACCGTGCTCGGCAATTCGGTGCGCGAGTGAGCGATGTTTTGCCGGGTAGACGAGATCGAGTCCCGTGCCGGTGATAGCAATGGTTGAGCCGAAACCTGCGTCGTTGCTACAGGCGCCGATATGCGCTGCCGCGTCGATGCCAAGCGCGAGCCCCGACACGACCGTGAGTCCAGACGTGCTCAACATGCTCGCAAAGCGCTCCGCATTCTGCACGCCCTGCGCAGTCGCGTTGCGGCTGCCCACAACGGCCAGCGCAGGTCGCGACAGCAATTCGATGCGGCCTTTTGCGTACAGCACGGGTGGTGGATCAGCGATGGACAGTAGGGATTTCGGATACGCATCATCGGCCAGCGTCAGCACATGATTGCCGGGTTCTGCGGCCCAGGCGAGTGTGGTGTCGATCTGCGCTTGCATCTCAGCATTCACGCCGCCTGACAATGCATAGGCGATTTTTTCAGGCACGCATTTCTGCAGCGCCGGGAATCCGGCGGACAATATCTGTTGCGGCAGTCCAAAGCGGGACAGCAATTCGCGCGCAGTCTGAGGACCGACGCCTTCCGTCAGTACCAGACGCAGCCACGCACCGAGTTCTTCCGTATCGGTCATGACTCACGGCCCTGCTGCACGAATAGCATCACCTGCACTGAACACATCGTTACTGCGCATGACCAATGCGAACGCTGTTCGCTCGAAAACGGCGAACAACAAGAGCGCAGCGACAGACTGCGAAGATGGTTTGGTTGGTAAGTCATTGGCTACGATTCTAACCGGCCTCATCACACTCACCACGCTCCCCGCATCGAGCCCGCTGCGCAGACCGCGATTGATAGCGACAACATCGTTCTGTGATGCCCAGCGGCCATCCTGCAGCACGGTGGCAACCTTGCCATCGATCTGCGCTGCTGCGTGTGGAAACAGCTGAGGTGTCGGCCATGCTTCGGCGCGAAGAAGCAAATCGCCAGCCATCAACTCGCTGTCGACTTCAAGAATTTCGAAGCGATGCAGACCCTCCGAGGACATGAGACGCGCGCGGCCAACGCGCCGCAGCGGCACGCCAAGTACAGCGCCATCATCCGGGTCGATGACGGGATTTAGTGCGCGTACCACGTCAAAAGTCTTGGAAGAATCCAGCCTGCCATCCACCAGGGCGATATCGCCTGCGCTGGCGATACGTCGGCTTTCTGAAAATCCGAGGATACGCGGCGCTCGTGTAACGTCTGCTGTACTAGCTAGTCGGTAGTTGGCGGCCATGGCCAGTAGCCGAGGATTCATGAAAGGTACCGGCGATGCGGCCGGCAAGGGCTCGGTTCGCGCAGTCGGTGACAATTTTTCGATGTTTGCTGCGCCTGATGCATGGTCGCCGCCTTCGATGCGCAGTATGCCGAGTTGACGGTCGAACACGATCTTCTGTCCCGGATAGATCCAGTGAGGATTGCGAATCTGATCGCGATTGAGAGCCCATACCTGTGGCCAGCACCATGGGTTTTGCAGGAAGCGCGATGCAATGTCCCATAGCGTATCGCCACGCGTGACCAGATGCGCATCTGGTGCCGAGCTCAGAAAGGTGCACGTTGGGGTGGCAAACGCCGGAAGGCTCAGCGCGGCTGTGAGACACCATAGGGCTGTGCTACACTTTTTCATCGATTTTCACTCTCGTTGGTTCCGGTTGAGGCGCGTTTCTCTCGACAGGTTTTCAAGCTGTCATCGCGCTGCGGATTGTGCATGAGCGCACTGCGTTTCCGGTTCTTTCATTCCTGATTTTTCGCTTCTGTTGCGCAAAAGCTGTATGGCATTACTACCTATCCTGCGATATCCCGATCCGAGGCTGCACAAAGTTGCGAAGCCGGTGACTTCATTCGATGAGCGGTTGAAAAAATTGGTCGCCGACATGGCCGAAACCATGTACGAAGCACCAGGCGTGGGGCTGGCCGCAACCCAGGTCGATGTGCATGAGCAAGTGATCGTCATCGACGTATCAGAAACGCGTGACCAGCTGATCGTGCTGATCAATCCTGAGATTGTGTGGGCCAGTGAAGAAAAGCGCGTGTATGACGAAGGCTGCTTGTCCGTGCCCGGCATCTTTGACGGCGTTGAGCGTCCTGCAAACGTGCGCGTCAAGGCGCTGGATACCGATGGAAAGTCCCGAGAGTTCGATGCCGACGAATTGCTCGCGGTGTGCGTGCAGCATGAAATGGATCATCTGAAGGGCAAGGTGTTCGTCGAATACTTGTCGCCGTTGAAACGTAATCGCATCAAGACCAAGTTGCTGAAAGAAGAGCGCGAGCTGAAAAAAGATCGTCAAGCGGAAGCGGCTCGCTGAAGATGCGCGTCATCTTCGCCGGCACACCTGAATTTGCCGCAGTCGCCCTGGCTGCGCTGCATGATGCGGGCTTCGAGATTCCACTGGTGCTCACGCAACCAGATCGCCCGGCAGGCCGCGGCATGCAGTTGCAGCCCTCACCCGTCAAGCAGTTCGCGCTCAAGCATGGCATCGCGGTGGCGCAGCCCGTATCATTGAAAATGGATGGCAAGCATCCGGACGATGCCTCGCATGCGCATCAGTTGCTGCGTAGGACACCCCATGACGTGATGGTGGTCGCTGCGTATGGGCTCATTCTGCCGGCATCGGTACTCGCCATTCCTCCGCACGGTTGCATCAACATCCATGCTTCACTCTTGCCGCGCTGGCGTGGAGCTGCGCCGATTCATCGAGCGATTGAGGCTGGTGATGCCGAGACCGGCATCACGATCATGCAGATGGATGAAGGCCTCGATACCGGCGCCATGCTGCTTGTTGATCGTGAGTCGATTAGCGCGGAGGACACGACGGCCAGTCTGCACGACAGACTCGCCGCGCTAGGCGGACGCATGATCGTCGATGCGCTGCGCCAGCTCGAGGCCGGCAAGCTGAGCGCGACGCCGCAGCCTGTCGAAGGGGTGACCTATGCGGCCAAGATTTCGAAAGACGAGGCTGCGCTGGATTTTCGTCTGCCCGCGGCGGCGCTGCTGCGCCGGATTCATGCGTTTAACCCCTTCCCAGCCGCGTCGGCGCGCATCAATGACGCGGTTCTGAAAATATGGAATGCGTCATTGACGGATGAGACCGGCGAGCCGGGCACGGTGCTGGCCGTCGATGCGCAAGGCGTTACGGTCGCATGTGGTCAGGGTGCGCTGCGCTTGACCGAATTGCAAAAGCCCGGCGGCAAGCGTCTTTCCGCTGCCGCCTTCCTGCAGGGTTTTGCGCTGCAAACAGGCCAGCGATTCAAGCTGCTCTCCTGATTTCCCGTATAATCTGCAACGCGCCGATTTGACTCTGTCAATACCAGCTTGCGGGCGCGAGGGACTCTCCCGAAAAAATCCTGCTAAAGCGGCTCTCTACCCGGCTACGCTTTGCAGGCCGGGTTTTTTATTTGTGCGCTGAGAAGCGCAATACCGACACAACGATGAAACGCGACGCAATCTCTCCGGTGGAAGCGCAGCTGCGCGAACTGTTGGCTGAACGCATTCTGATTCTTGATGGCGCGATGGGCACGATGATCCAGCGCTACAAACTCACAGAAGAGGATTATCGCGGCCAGCGCTTTGCCGACTTTGCCGTTCCGGGCAAAGAGATTTTCGTCAAAGGCAACAATGAGTTGTTAACGCTGACGCAGCCGCACGTGATTCAGGAAATCCACGAGCAATATCTTGCTGCCGGTGCGGATCTGATCGAGACCAACACCTTTGGCGCGACCACAATCGCCCAGGACGACTATCACATGGCGCACCTGGTGCGCGAGATGAACCTGCAAGCGGCCAAGATTGCACGCGCAGCCTGTGATAAGTACTCGACGCCGGACAAGCCGCGCTTCGTCGCTGGCGCTCTGGGACCGACGCCCAAGACGGCATCGATCTCGCCGGACGTCAACGATCCCGGCGCGCGTAACGTCACGTTTGATCAGCTGGTGGCGGCGTATTACGAACAAACCGAAGCACTGGTTGAAGGTGGCGCGGACGTGCTGCTGGTCGAGACCGTGTTCGACACCCTCAACTGCAAGGC
>CAZXRS010000008.1:0-22202 GCA_964642635.1 uncultured Bifidobacterium sp.
TCCACACATTGTTCGTCTCGTGCATCGCAAACAGCACTCGGCGGTGTACTGGCTTCAGACCATCCCGCACATCGGGCAAGGCGCGCCCAACAATCACGCTCATGGCGTAATCGAGGTAGCTCTTGCGCATCTCCGCTTCCAGGGAAATAGGGATGGTTTCTTTTGCGAACTGATCCATTGGCAGGCTAGTAAAAAGGCGGGATTTCGACGTTTAGCCGACCCTGCAGGCAGCAGAGTCAACTCGTGATTGAGAAACGTAAGATTCTACCACGCAGCTCTTGCCAGACTGCCGCTGTTTTACTGCGCCGCCACCTTGGACGAACGGGTCACTTTTGTTTGATTTTCCTGAACTTTTCGCACTTATCCGGGGCATCGACAGTCTGACGGCTTTCGACCGGAATTGCTGGAGCTTATGTGATGCGTGCTGCACCGAAATTCATGCTGACTCTGCTGACGTGCTCGATCTCAGCCACCAGTACTGCCGAACCCATCAGCGCCAGCGGTAGTACAGTCTACGTGACCGACCCGAACGGCTTCGTGGTTCGCGCCAGCCAAGGCGAGTGCTGGCACTCAAGCAGCTGGAACCCGGCGCAAGCAAACGTCGTCGGCTGTGATGGCGTGCTCGCAAAGGCGGTGCCGGTACCGGCGCCAGCACCCAGCCCCCAGCCTACTCCGCCCGCATCTGTGCCGCCCGAAACCGCTGCTGCTGCCGTGGTCGCCCCACTGGCCGCTGCCGCAGCGCAGCCGAGATCGGAAAAAGTCACGCTGGAGTCCGATGCTTTTTTCGACTTCGACAAAACGACACTGAAGCCCGAGGGTCAACGAAGGCTACAGGAGCTTGTCCAGCGTCTATCGTCGATGGATCTTGAAGTCGTGGTCGCGACGGGTCACACCGACTGGACGGGTTCCGATGCGTACAACCAGAAACTTTCAGAACGCCGTGCTGCTGCCGTCAAAGATTTCTTGGTGCAGCAGGGTATTGCCGGGAATCGTGTCTTTATCGAAGGTAAGGGGAAGAGGCAGCCATTAGCGACCAACCACACGCGCGAGGGTCGCGCAAAAAATCGCCGGGTTGTCGTCGAGTTGGTCGGAACACGCCGACAATAAATCGTCGCGAAATTCAGGAGCTTTGATTTTGATCTATTTCCAGTAAGGATTTAGATACATTCACCAATCAGAAGATTGCATGGCGCACAGTTTTCTCGGTTAAAATGATGATTAATTGATACTCCCGCCAACCTACTTCATACGGTTTGGCTTCCTGCGGAGTAGTCGTCGACATTTATCATCAACCGGGAAAACCAAATGAAAACCATGCTGCGCGCAAGCTTGCTGCTTGCTGTTCTGTCGATCGGATCGATAGCGATGGCCGCTGAAGGCGGCAAAAAGGGTTACCTGACCGACACCCGCAATGACGTCGTCAAGAGCGGGTTCGGCCTCTGCTGGCACACCGGCTTCTGGACACCTGCTGACGCCATCGAAGGCTGCGATGCCGCCCTTGCTAAAGCAGCTCCGGCGCCTGTCGCCGAAGCACCGGCACCCGCGCCGGCCGTAGCCGCGGAAACGGTGACACCGGCCGCCGCTGCGCCAACCTCAGAAAAAGTCAGCTTCTCGGCAGACGCCTTCTTCGATTTCGATCAGGCAGTGCTGAAGTCAGAGGGCAAGGCGAAACTCACCGATCTCGTGGCCAAGCTGCGCGGTACCGATATTGAAGTCATCGTTGCCACCGGTCACACTGACTCTGTTGGCAGCGACGCCTACAACCAGAAACTGTCCTTGCGTCGCGCGCAAGCGGTGAAGGCCTTCCTTGTATCCAAGGGTATTCCCGCAGCACGCGTCTTCACCGAAGGCAAGGGCGAGCGCCAACCTGTCGCAGACAACCGTACCCGCGAAGGTCGTGCCAAGAACCGCCGCGTCGACATCGAAGTGGTTGGCAACAAAAAGCAGTGAAGTTCACTGAGAGCCGTCCGTGACAGATAGCGGGCGCGCACCCAAGCCGCTGCAATGCAGCGGCTTTTTTTATGCACCCACCGTTTCCGCTATCATCTAGGACATGAATGCCGATCCGACAGAACTCCAGAAATTCAGCGAACTCGCGCACCGCTGGTGGGACCCGAACTCCGAATTCCGCCCGCTGCATGAAATCAATCCGCTCAGGCTTGAATGGATCAACGCACGCGTTCCGCTTCATGGTAAGCGCGTCGTCGATGTCGGCTGCGGAGGCGGAATACTCGCGGAATCGATCGCAAAAAAAGGGGCGACCGTCACCGGTATCGACCTGTCGGAGAAGGCGCTCAAGGTTGCTGATCTGCACAGCCTCGAATCAGGCGTATCGGTACGCTACGAATTGATCGCCGCCGAGGCACTGGCCGCACGCGAAGCGGGTCAGTATGACGTCGTAACGTGTATGGAAATGCTCGAGCACGTACCTGACCCCGCTGCTATCGTGCAGGCATGCGCGACTCTGGTGAAACCGGGCGGTCATCTGTTCTTCTCTACGCTTAATCGCAATCCAAAGTCCTATCTGTTCGCCGTGATCGGTGCCGAGTACATCCTGCGCCTGCTACCCAAGGGCACGCACGACTACGCCAAATTCATCAAGCCGGCCGAACTGACGCAGTTCTGTCGCAATGCTGGCATCGAGGTCGAGGCGATCAAGGGCATGACCTATAACCCGCTGACCAAAATCTATTCGCTCAACAGCGATACCGACGTCAACTATCTGATCGCGTGCCGCAAGCCCGCCTGAGACTCACTGATGAGCCTACGCTTACCTGCGCCGAAGGCGGTGCTGTTTGACCTAGATGGCACGCTGGCCGACACCGCGCCCGATCTCGCCTATGCGGTGAACAAGATGCGCGCCGATCGCGGATTGCCACTGACTCCGTTTGAACAATTGCGACCACTCGCCTCTGCTGGCGCACGCGGACTAATCGGTGTGGCCTTCGGCATCGGCCCCGGCGACGAAGGTTTCGATGCCATGCGCACCGAGTTTCTCGCCAACTACGAGGCGCATATCGCGGACAACACGGTGTTGTTCGACGGTATTGCGACTTTGCTGAGCGAGATCGAAGCCAAGGGCTTGCGCTGGGGCGTGGTCACCAATAAACCTGCGCGGTACACGGATGCGCTACTGCCACTGATTGGCCTTGACCATGGAGCCTGCGCCATATCGGGCGACACGACTCCGCATGCCAAGCCCCATCCCGAACCGCTGTTTGAAGCAGCGCGCCGGATACAACTGCGTCCGCAAGACTGCTGGTACGTAGGCGACGACTTGCGCGACATACAAGCCGGCAAGGCCGCCGGAATGCCCACGATCGCCGCCGGCTGGGGCTATTGCGGGATGACTGAACCGCAAGCATGGGATGCGGACGTGATCGCACCGGAACCTGTCACCTTAGTCGAATGGTTGTCTCGCATCTGAATTCCGCTGTGGCTGCACCGACTATTGGGCTACAATGAAAACCTGCTTGGGGACGACCTGGTTTCGACAGGGGTTACGAAGCAGTGCAGGGCATGCCGAGGACTGGTGACCTCGTAAATCCAGCCGGAAATCAATAACTGCTAACGACAACTCGTTCTACGCAGAAGCCGCTTAATTGCGGCTGCCCTCACACTGCCTCGTCCCTGGGGCAGGCCAGCAATGGCGCGTGAGGTCACTTACAGGGAATCGCGTTATGTCGGGTCACTTGGCATGGCGTTAAATCAAGGTGACTCGTCTTGCCGCAGCGTGTGTGTCCGCGTCGGCAAGATCAAAATCAAATGACAACACTAAGCATGTAGAACTGTCTGTAGAGGGCTTCTGGACGCGGGTTCGATTCCCGCCGTCTCCACCACTTAAAACAAGGCCGCCGCAAGGCGGTTTTGTTTTTGAATGTTCACTCCCGAATATTTTCACCCCAGACCCACAGATGCTTTGTAGCTGGATGCCGATATTCCATCGAGGATGGCGATCGCGGAAATTCCCACGCCGTCATAGTCATAGGCAATATAGGTAGCGCGATCATTACCGCCGATAAGCATGTCTGCAACGGGCGTTGCCGTACTTGTGCCAGTTGTACTGGCGGTGCTCGTGTTGAAATGGCCAATGGCGCTACTCGTGAAGCTATCCAACGTAACTCCCGTCGTCGCAACCTTTAACAAACCGCTGAAATTTACTTCATCAATACCGAGTCTGAAGCCCTTGATAAATACTTTCTGTAGGGTCGCTGCGCTTGTTGCATCCTGATCCGCACCAAAATTAATCACCGCTTTGCCGCTGGAATCAGTGAATGAAATATCGACTTCATCGAGCAATTGATTAGCCGCTGCTGTTTTCTCACCGAGATTGAGGGTCGTTATGCCATGTTGATTGGCACCGCCGAGTTGGGCGACGCCGCCGTCAGAAAATAGCTTCAGCGATAGCGACGCTGCATCATTGTCTTGGACGGCGTTCAGGAAAATATCGATCGACGACGTGCCGAGTTTGCCAAGCGTGAAATCACCTTCAACCTTGGCTCCAATAGCAGAGCTAGCGCCACTGTCAGCGAACAGTCTGATATCGCCGCCTACGCTCACTGATGCCCCACCACCTTGCGAAAGCTCCAGGCTTACCTCGCTACCATTTCCCAGTGAATGGAGCTGAATATCATTTGAAATAGACAAACCGGTCGTGGATTTGAGCGATGCATCAAGTGAGCTGTTATCTCCGCTGCCGATAAGATGAACTCCACCCGTGACTCCCATTCCTATGGAACCGCTTGCATTGGCATCCAGATGAATCTGCGCCTCAGTTCCACTGGCAACAGCTTCAATGCTGCCGCTCGTAAACGATTGCGCATTATTCGAACTGAGGGTCAGATGGCTACCACTGCCCGATGCCGACATCAGTACGCCACCAACAGAGAGATCGGCACCATTGGGTTTCAGTGTCGTCGTGGCACTAGCATCTGCACCCAGCGCCTGCATATCAATGACTCCTGCGACCGTCAGAGGGCGAAGTGACTCATTAACATTTTCCACTGCGCTCGTTGAGAGCATCAAATTGCTAGCACTACCATCACCGATGGCTTTGATAGTGACTGAATTTCCAATACTCAGACCGGCCGCAGATGCATTTGAGGAATTATTATCGACAGTAGCCTCTGCCACTGAATGGTTACCTGCGGCGACTAGGGATATCGGACCCTCCAACACAATACGTCCAACCGTCGCAGGCGTAGACTGTGCATTGGTGATCACGTTCGTGTTGTTAGCCAAAAAAGTGGCCTTGCTTCCAACCCCTAAGGCGCTGAGAGCCAAGCCACCTGACAACGTCATTGTTGATACAAAATTATTCAAGCCCTTAGAAAAAAGCTCCGCCCCTGCTTGAGAGTCATCGCCAGTCGCAGCGATATTGATGCCGCCGCTCAAAAAGAGGTCGCGACCCGATTCGCTCAATACCGCAGAGGCCGATGCAGAATTTCCCGAAGCGCGCACCTCCAGATTTCCCGTAAGCGATAGCAGCGTTTGCGGGAGGACATATCCTGACTTTTCCACACCCGTGGAATCAGCATTCAAAACACTTGAACTTCCGGATCCGCTAGCGATCACCCTGACAGCGCCTTTCAGGCTTAAGGTCTGCTGGTTGGAAATCAGGTTGGCCTGCACTTTGGAAAACGCCCCTGAAGATTCAACGACCGTAGCGCCATTTACAGTGACTGATCCTGCACCCACCCTTTCGCCGAAGTTCACATTGAATCCACTTTGCATCCGCAAGTGAGCGACCCCGCTATCAGCCACCACATCTATCGAACCGACGATAACATTACCCGCATAAGCCACCAGGCTTGCGTTGGCATTTGACGCACTAACTAAACTCGGAAGATCGGTAGCATCTGAACGAACGCTTACCGCTCCGTATATATAGATATTGCCACTACCACTGCCCTCACTCGGCTGACCGCCTGTAACGCTGATTAATTCTCCGCCCGATACCAGCAAAAGGTCTGCTGAGCTCCTCACACCCAAAGCCTTTACGCTGGAGCGATTTGCCAAGATATCTCCATCACGCAACGCAATCTGGACCGAAGCAAAACTCTGCAGCTCACTGGCCTCGGCAGATAACTCGGTACCGATGGTAACGGACGCTTTAGATGTTTGATTCGGTATTTCTATCTTTGCATCTGCATGTGATTGAACGCCCGCAGCCTTGACTGAAAGCGCCCCATTGATCGAAAACGTCCTGCTAGCGTCCGATGTACTATTTGCGACTATTCCAAAATAGGCTTCAGAATTGCTACCCGACGCACTGACTAAAACGTCACCGCCTATCGTAGCTCCAAGATCGAGAACATCGATAAACACGTCAGACAAAGATTGTGTTCCCGTTGCCTCTGATGACAAATTTTTTGTCACGGAAAATTTCGATACATCGGCTCTGAACCTTGACTCCGACAGAAATCCATCGGCTTTACTGGATATGTCATTCTGGAATTCACTATTGATTACAGAAGACGATGTAGCGCCAATTATAAAAAATTTGGTAGTGGATTTATACCCAACAGCTTGCATCTTGAACGAGCTAGTGACAATGAAATTTTCATTGGCCCACAATATGGCATTGAAAATTGTCTCGGAATTGTATCCTTGCGAAAGCATATTCACCTCGCCAGCAATCTTGATGTCTTTGGCAAGATCTTCGCCGAAGCTTGTGATTTTTAAGGCGATCTGACTTTCCAGGCCCTTGCTATTCAGGCTGATGCCTTTCGTTGAAACAAGCGGAGATACGGAAAACCTGTTTTTTGCAGACATGTCGAATGCAATTTCACTACGATATCCGCTTGCGGTTAGCGTGATGCCGTCTGTAGAAATTATTCCAACATCCGTTTTATATGTCACTTGCCTGGTGACAAAGGGCGTAGTTAGCGAATTATCGACGTTACCAACAACAATATCCCCTGAGTTCTTGATGATCGATCCGGTTGTTGTGACTGTGTTCTGGGTTGGCATTTGAAGAGACGGCGCCGGCATGCCTTCCACGGTCTGAAGCTTATTGAAAACATCTTCACCAGCCAAACCTGTCAGCTTTATCAGACCGGTGACGCCGCTACCATTCAGGTCATAGGCGATATATTTATCAATACCGATATCAGCCACAGCAAATCCCGCGACATCCTGAGGCCTGCCCTGGAGTCCAAATCTTGCCTGCTCTATAAGTACGTTTATCTTGATGTCGTCTGATACCTGAGCATTTCTCAAATCAATGGATGAAAATTCTCTCAATAGGTTTGGTGAATCAAAGTGCAACTTATCAATTCCCAATCTGAATCCATTAATGGTCAGCATTGATGACTTCAACACCTCGTTATTCAAGTCATCGTCTGGAACAGCAATTCCAACAGTTGAAACTCCTTGAAAATGTATTGATACGGTCGAAGCCATTGCTTTACTGAACTGCAAATAGACGATTCCCTGCTCAATAATCTGATCATCTTTTCCGATTGAAATCGATCCGCCGAAAGTAGCGACTGACAAATCAAGTACGGCAATATCCCTCTGACCATAGGCTGTGACCAACCACTCTTTTGGTCCAAGCGCCCCCAATCCGTTGACACTTGCAAATGCGAAATTTTTATCAAATCTTCCAATCTCACCTGCAATTACGCTGACTTCGCCACCAATTGACGCCACATTGTCAGCTTCAAAGCTTGCCACTGCATAGGAATCCACTGCATTGACTGATAGATTTCCCTTGATATTGACTGGAGTCGGACCTGTAAAATTTAATAATGCCTCGCTACTAACCCCGCTCGCTGACACCTTGACGTTACCGTCCACAGAGCTTGAAAAGTTTGAAACGCTGCTCGGATTGAATGAGAAATCTGCCCGCGCATCAGCCAAATCTCCCGTAGCCTCTACACTTAGATCGCCACTAATATGTAGCGTGGCATTTTTTCCAGCGATGCTAACTGAGCTGCGAGCGCCATAATTTGTATTTGCCAAGTCACCCGCTTGACCCGAGATCACAGAAAATCCACCATCAACATTGAAGCCGGCAACTGACGCTGAACCATCGCCTGTATTTACATTGACCACTAATTTCGCAAGACTATTAAATCCAAACGATTCCACCCGAACGTCACCGGAAAAAGCAGAGACATTGGCAGCAGCATCCACTTTCCGTATGCTCATATTTCCGCTGCTCGTTGATAAACTCATCAGTGCCGATGCATTCAGAGAAGTCTGCGTTGTCGCCAGATTCAAGTCACCATTCAAACTAAAGCCAGTTACCGTTCCTCCGGAAAGGTCAATCTGACTCACATTAGATTCGGCCCTGAAGTTTTGGTACTGCGCTGCTTGAAAAACACTCATCGTCTGATAAAGCGTGATAGCCCCATCAACCTGCTTGGCATATGCCGCAGCTTTTGCACCGTACGCATTCGACACAACGGCCAGTGAATTCCCCGTGCTTGACGATAAGCTTCCTAATGTAAGCGCGGCTTTACCATCGAAAGTCAAGCTTGATGAGCTAGTCGATTCGGAGGCAATGACAGAAATTTTTGAGTCGGAGGAAATCTTTCTAACTGCTGAGATGATTCCCTGAACATTACTATTGACACCTACTGCCTTTTGCTCAACTCCGCCCGCTAAACTCACATCGCCTTTGGTAGTTGTATCCAGCGCTGCTTGCGTTCCTAGTCGATAGTTAACAGCCGAATTTTCTCCGTTTGCGGAAAAGACCAAGGGCCCAGTCGCTGAAAAATTTCCCTTGTCTGTGACGAGTGTTAATTGCGATGCTGCGGTCCCCTGGGCTGATTTCGCACTGTTGGCTAGCGATAGTCCAGCAACACTGATGTTGCCCCCTGCTGCGCCCTGCGGGTTGAGCACCAGACTAGCTGCGCTATCGGCACCTGAGACGTTTATCGCGATACTTTTCGCAAAAACAATATCGGGCAAGGTATTGGCTTGCCGGGTCAGTATCACATTCACATTTGACTGATATCCGCCAGACGTGACCGTCCAGAGCCCATCGAACTGCAGCTTGCTACCGCCCGCAGCCACATCCAGCTTGGCTAGAGCATTGGCGCCTGAAGCTGACAGGTTCACTGCATCACCCAATTGGGTGATTCCTTTTTCGCTGCTCAGAAATACCGATGCTGTAGATCTATCGGTACTGGCGGCAATGTTTAAGGCCTCGACACGTACTCCTGTATTTCCTGACATCGTCAATGATGCGACCGCTTCTGATGCCGACGTGGTCACCGAGGATGAGCCATAGAGTCTGATCGCACCTTGCGCTGAGGTGACCGTCACTTGGGAGGTGCTTCCAACGCCCCCTGCCTCGACTCGCATACTGCCAAGATCAAGTTGAGCCGCTAGTGAAGTAATGTTCACGCTTGCATTGCTGCCATGAGTAATCGACCCATCGACGAGTCGGTCCCCTGTCGCAATGGCCGAGATGTTGGGATAGGATCCTGAAGTCGCTTGTCCTATCGAGCCCTTTCCGCCATCGATCTCGATGCTTGCATTGCTTCCACTGCCCGCCGCTAATGCAGACAACTGACTGCCCAGCGTGATGGTTCCATCGCCGCCTTGAAGTACGATAGAACTGGAGCTGTCTGCGGAGTGGCTAGTGGCCAATAGCGAACCGACCTTCAAGCTCTTGTCGGCAGCGGTCTGGCTAATGCTCACCTTCGAGACGCCGCCATGTCCCGTTGAAACGGCAAGCAGATCGGAAGTTTCCAAGCCAGCCGGTGCAACAATCGTCATGCGCGCTGACGAGTGCATACCGGCTGCCTGTATCCGTGCCGTACCGGCTATCGTTCCCTTTAATTCGGCATTCAATTCAGCGGTGCTTTTTACCGAACCTTCGGCCATGGCATTTCCCGCCGCGATGATGGTGATAGCGCCCAAAGCGGCAGTCACACTCTCGCTCTGATTGCCTAGCTTACCCATGGACAGCGTCGCGGCTGAGCCTACGCCACGCGCGGTCAGCGACAGGTCGGGCTTCAGGCCACTGGTTTGCAGGGTCTTTAGGGTACGGGCATCATTGCTGGAATCCAGCGCTGACCACTGAAGATCAAACTGCTGAAGTCGCTTCGCGTTGGTGAAGTTAACGGAATCCAGATTGAAGCTGACACGGTCATTAGCATTCAATGTGCTTGGCAGCTGTACCGTAATCGCGCCCGGAACGTTAAGATAAGTGATGACAACCCGGTTAGCCGTAGGGTCGGCGTTTTTCCCCGCCGCGAAGTCTGCTGCAACATAGCTGCCATTGAGCTTGTCATCGGCATTCAGCTGACCATCCAAGTTTCTGTCAATGAATGCACCAATGACTTCTTTGCCATCTGAAGTCATGAGTACGCGCGCATAGGCTGATGGGGTCACCGTTCCCAACGCACTGTCAAGATTGGCAGAAAGGCGCAGCAATGATGTATTCAGGTTTGACTGCACAGTAGCGTCATCTAGCGTACCGTTGGTCATCGCATTCTTGAGCGCCGCTAAGGTGCCCGACAACTGCGGAAGCACATTCATCGCCGCTTGCGCCATCGCGGAGTCACCGTCTGCGGACAGCGTCATCGCACGCATCAGCTTTTCGAGCGTGCTAGACAGGGCAACTGCAATTGGCTCCGACTTTGGTAATACGCTGACGATGGCGTTACGCAACTCATCGGCATCGGTCATGGCGAGGCCGCCATGGCTGACAATGTAATTCGCGAGTCGGTATCCCATATCAGCGCTTGTATTAGCGGATGTGACGGGTGCTGATGCATCGCTCTTACCGCTGGCTAGTGACACCAATGCATCCAGCAAGACATTTACCTGTCTTTCGGCGATGAGCCGCTGTGCGGGACTGCGCTCAGGGGATGTCGACCTCAGTGCATCGACAGACATGGACACACCCAGCGCATCGGCGACAAAACCAATATCTTCTGCGTAAGCTCGGCTGAGATTGAACACGGTAGGTGTGCCGAGTTGGAGTTCATTCCTGAAAAGATTGGACCCGAGCGTCGTCAGCGGACTCAGCACTACCTGAAACGCTGCGTTGCTTTCAGTGACAGGTTGCGTGAGATAAGCAAGGTATTCCACAGGTCCTGTGACGGGGATTTCATTGAATAGCACATTGGCTGTGCCGCCCGTCGATGTCAGCTGCAGCACGCTGACCTTCGGATCAAAGCTGATATTCGCAAGCGCGCCCAGACGGAATTGTCCGCGCACCGCCCCGGCTGACTCGGTGATCAATGTCGTTGGGATGCCAATAGCTATTTCACTCGCATCGATACGGCCGTCGCCATTTGCATCAAGGCGAACCTGAACGGCGGCTTTCGCCAAGCTATCCGGTGATACGGATCCGGCACTTGGCGACACCAACTGCAGCGGTGGCAATGGCGTATCTCCGCCACTGGAATTGCCCCCTGTGCTTCCGCCGGTATTTCCGCCTGTGTTTCCTCCAGAATTTCCACCTGTATTTCCGCCGTTGTTTCCGCCTGTGTTGTTTCCGCTCCCGGATGAAGAACTACCCTTCAGTGCAGCTGCTGCGCCTAGCCCACCCAATCCGATGACCCCGCCCCACAAAAGCCATGAGGATCCCTCATCTGCCGCTCCGACCGCCTTACCAACAATGACCTTGTCGCTGGTATTGAGTGCATCTCCCGTCACCAGTGCGTATCCGCTTTCATAGTTGCCCGCATTCGGCGCGAACAATTCGCCTGAACCATCAAATGCTGTATTCCCGTTGACGGGTGCATAGAATCCCTCCAGCGTAACGAACGGATCACCATCGACGTAAATCTGCAAGTCCTGACCTGCGCGTTTAGCCGATAGCTTGGCCGGCAATTTTCCAGTGCCTGTATCGACCACGGTGTAAGCAAAGCCCGGCTCCACCTGAATGGGTGCCGAAGTGATTTCCTTCGTGGAAATCTTTCCTGCCGGACTACGCTTTAACAACCTGAATTGCTTCGGATCGATTTTTGGCATCCAACACTCCTGAAATCTTTTAAACGAACGAATCCCTGCCGGTTTGTGTCGCTTTTAAATATATGGTGCATAGGAATGATGCATCACTAGCGCGATTTGAATGTGGTATCGATAAGACGATTCCTTCAGTTCATCAACCGACTACTTACGCCGTCAATTACATTTCATCAGCGAACAATTCACTACTTGAATCGATATGCATGAGATTTTTTATGGGTATATCGCCAAAACCAACTGATGAATTCTTCAGGATATTTTGCGTTCAAGAAACATTTTCTGGTAGTGCAGAAAGGCATTGCTTTGTGACCTGTGGTAAATGATTCACTACACAATCCAGCTCATTGAATCCCGTCATTGGTAATGACCAACGAAACGCACCTCCGGAGAATTCCTATGAAGCTACGATCCGTCATCCTTCTGAGCGTGTTGCTCAGTCGCATGGAAACGTATGCAGTGGAGACAGGAGCGGAGGAAGCAATAGCAGGCAGCAATACTCGCGAACCGGCCTCAATGACTGATGTATCCCTGCCGGCGCTAACCCTGGAAGACGCGTTACGCAGCGCAGCTGAGACCCATCCTGCAGTAGCAGTGAAGCTCAGCGAGCAAGGTGCGAGCGAATACGGCGTGGATGGCGCGCGCTGGCAGCGCTGGCCCGGGGTAAGCATGAGTTCATCACGCGGTCCGCTGGGCAATACGCTAACCGAAGTTCAGGTTGAACAACCACTGTGGGCGGGTGGGCGCATCACCGCAAATATTCAAGCTGCCGAGGCAAGAGCCGAAGCTGCGCGCGCAAGTGTTGCAGAGATTCGTAAGCAGATGCTTGAACGCACCGTCAATGCCTTTGCTGAAGCAATGCGGTTACAAGCACGTCTGGCCACGGCTGCTGCGGCAATTGCCGATTTTGAGGAATTGACCGAGATGATTGACCGACGTGTCGACAGCGGCATCAGTCCAAAGAATGATGGTGTGAACGTCCGGGCGAGGCTACAGCAGGCAAAGAGCGAACAACTACAGCTACAACTTCAGCTGCGGAATGCACGCACCGAACTAGAGATACTGGTCGGACATAAGTTTGGCGACATCGCGCAACCCCGGATGCTGCACAATCCATTCGCGAGCATGGATGAAACAATAGGTATCGCCTTAGATGCAGCTCCCGAACTGAATCGCCTTAGTGCAGAAGAGCGCGCAGCAGAAGAAGCTATCGCGGCCACGCGCAGCAGCCTGTCACCTGCGGTATCGCTTCGATACAACCGCATTTTCGGTGGGGGCACCATATATCAGGCCGAGCAAGTATTTGTGGGCGTTACCTACCAACCCGGTAGTGGTCTGTCGTCATTATCGTCAATCAGTGAAGCTGAGGCACGCCGCACCGGCGCAATTCACTCGCGCGAGGTTACACGACTCGACATCATTAATCGCACTCGTAACCTGTGGAATCTGGCCGAGTCATCCCGCAGCGAATCCGTTGTCCTGACGGAATTCGTCGCATCGACACAGCAAGTCTATGAGTCCAGTCTGCGTCAATTTTCTATCGGAAGAAGAACCTGGCTGGAAGTGCTTCTTGCTCGGCGTGATGCGACACAGGCGCAATATTCACTGACTGATTCGCAATGGACCAACTTCGCGACCGTCCTAAAACTGGACATCTCGACCGGCCGGCTTGCAGCTCGTCACTATCAGCCTACCTATGAAAGTAACGAATGAGTTTACGTTTTCCTTCAGAGGGTAGCAGTGCGACACACTCCCCGCATTTGCACTTCCCATCGCTTTTATCACGCCTCGCCATTCATTTTGGCCATGCGATGCCAGCGCATCGATTCAGCCCGGCGGCACTCGAAGCGATGGGTATCGATATCACTACCGATCCAGTCATTATCGTCACCGAGTTATGGCGGTCTGCATTTCCGACCGGTACAGCATCCATTCTCGATGAGTCACCCTCGCGCGAACAACTCCCGCTGGTGTGGATTCCGGATAGTACCGGCGAACCACTACTGGTGCGGGGAAAAATCAGTAATGATGCATTTGTCTGCGAGGACATTAATGGCGAATCTACATCTTTCTATGACAGGGAGCTGAGTGAAGGAAGCTTCGTACATCTGAACGTCGCCCCCACAAATTTCAGCGACAACCCGTCACCGACCCTGAGTGCACGGCAGTGGTTTCTGCAGGCGATTCGACATAGAAAGCAGATTTTTGTGGAAGCTGTGGTGGCGACGTTTGTCGTCAGTATGCTGGGACTTGGCGCATCTTTCTACAGCCTTCAGGTGTATGACCGCGTGATTCCGACGCAGGCGCACTCGACGCTTCTCGCCCTGACAGTGGGTGTGGCGATCGCGGTGATTTTCGAGTTCGTTCTCAAGCAAGTGCGCTCACTGATGGTGGACCGCGGATGCAAGGCGATAGAAGAAGAATTATCGGATGTGTTTTTCGGTCGCATGCTTGATATCCGCATGGAAGTCCGTCCGCGCGCGGTGGGAACGTTTGCCGCTCAGGTACGGCAATTTGAATTGGTGCGAAATTTTATGACTTCGTCGACGGTATTTCTGATCGCCGACCTACCCTTCTGCTTCCTGTTTGTCGCAGTGATCGGCGTCATCGGTGGTCTGCTTGCGGCGGTTCCTTTGTTATTACTGCCCGTTGTACTGGGCTCGTCCGCATGGCTGAACTGGCGCATACGTAAGCTCACGCAAAGCCAACTCAAGGACGCACGAAATAAAAACGGTTTGCTGATTGATGTGATCGACGGCATTGAAAGTATCAAAGCCGCTGGTGCCGAGTGGAAGATGATGGAGCGCTGGCGTCAGCTAACCGCCTCTGCATCGAGCCTTGAGCTCGATACACGATTCCTATTGACGACCTCCGCACATCTCGCGCAATTCCTTCAGCAGCTCAGCTATATAGCCATCATCGGCATGGGCGCGTGGATGGTCGGTTCAGGTCAGATGTCGATGGGCGCCCTGATCGCTTGTTCGATATTGAGTAATCGGGCGCTGTCGCCGATTACGCAAATCGCAACGCTGGTCACGCAATGGCAGCATGCTCAGGAAGCCCTGAAAGGGCTGGACGAGATGATGGCACTACCCGTCGAGCACCAGGAGGGTACAAAGCCTGTCATTCCATCTTCCTGTGCCGGTGCAATCCGGCTCGACGGAGCAGGATTTTCTTTCAGTAGCAAGCTTCCGGCGCTGCTTCCACTGACGCTTAACGTCAATGCGGGTGAACGCGTCGCGGTCATTGGTCCGGTGGGTTCGGGCAAGTCGACACTCATCAGGCTGCTGTCTGGTCTGTACCGACCGAGTGAAGGTAAGGTCTTCCTCGATAGTGTCGACATGGCTTTGCTGGCGCCCGAGTTCATCCATGAGCATGTCGGCTATCTGCCTCAAGATGTGCGACTCATGCGCGGAACCCTCCGCGACAATCTTGTGCTGGGTCTGGCACCGCCCTCCGATGGCGAGCTGCTGCGCGCTGCCGAGTTAACCGGCCTGGATCGCGTCATCAGCGCGCATCCACTTGGCCTTGATTTGCCCATCTTCGAAGGCGGACGCGGTCTGTCCGGCGGTCAGCGACAACTCGTCGGACTCACCCGCCTCCTGATTGCCAAGCCGAGAGTGATGCTGCTGGATGAGCCCACCGCCGCCATGGATGGCGATCTGGAAGGCAGCGTGATGCAACGGCTTCTTTCTTCGATGGTAGCCGGGACTACCGTGATCGTCATCACGCACAAGGCTAACTTACTGAGAATGGTTGATCGCGTGGTCGTGATGGGACAGGGTCGCATCGTACTCGATGGTCCGCGTGGCGAAGTGCTCGCACGCCTGACCATGCCAGCGCCCGCTCCTTCGTCGAACCAGCCACCGCCAACGATGAATGTGATGGAGGGACTGTGATGATCAATCCGATGAAACTCCTCCCGAAGGCCGATCCGAAGAAGGGGACGCGGCGTAAGCTAACACTGGCAAATATAGCTTCCTCAAGCGGCCGGGGCGAGCGTCCGAATCTCGTGATCTGGTCTAGCCTGATTGCGTTGCTATGCTTTCTTCTCTGGGCCTGGCAAGCCGAGCTTGATCAGATCACGCGTGCGCAGGGTCAGATCATTGCCAGTGGTCGCACGCAGATCATTCAGGCGAGCGATGGCGGCGTACTATCTCAGTTACTAGTCAAGGAAGGCGACAAGGTCGAGAGAGGTCAGCTACTGGCGCAACTGGATTCGAACAAACTCCGCGCCGCTTATTACGAGACTCGTTCGCGCGAAGTTGCACTTCGCGCCACGGTTTCTCGACTGCGCGCTGAATTGTTTGGCGGCGATCCGGCGTTTTCTGCGGATCTGGCTAATTACCCCGAATTTCGTCACAACCAGCAGGCCTTATTAGAAAAACGGCGCGTATCAATCAACGAAGAGACCGCAGCGCTGCAGAAAATGCTGGAGCTCGCACAGAAAGAGCTCGCGATGAGTGCGCCGCTAGTGGCGACGGGGGATGTCTCTCAGGCTGATGTGCTGAGGCTAGAGCGTCAGGTTGCTGATCTGCAGGCGCAAATCACGAACCGCAACAACAAATATCAACAAGATGCACAAACCGAATTGTCCCGTGCTGAGGAAGAACTGGCCGGCGTGAAGCAAATGCTGGCTCAACGTGCTGATATGTTGTCGCGCACTGAATTGCGAGCACCGGTCACGGGCATTGTGAAGAACGTCCGGATGAATACGCTGGGTGGCACGCTCAAGCCTACCGAGGAAGTACTTCAGATCGTACCGCTGGAAAATGATCTGATTGTTGAAGCACGCGTGAGGCCGGGCGATATCGCGTTCGTAAAACTGGGGCAGCCGGCCAGCGTAAAGGTTGAAGCGTATGACTATACGATTTATGGCTGGCTGGACGGTGAAGTCAGCTACATCAGTCCGGACACACTGACCGACGATTTGAAGCAAGGTGAGCAGGCGTATTACCGGATACAGGTTCGCTCCGAGGGCAAGCACCTCAGCGGCCGACCCGACCAGCCGATTGATCTTCAGCCCGGTATGACTGTCACCGTCGAGATCAAAACCGGCAGCAATACCGTGCTGCGCTATCTGGCAAAACCTTTCGTGAAGACCCTACGCGAGTCGATGGTCGAGAAATAATCAGCCAGCGTCGTCGATAATAACTGCGCTGAGCGCACCCCGCAGTGCATTGCAGATGACGACGTCATCGGCTGCCATTAACTCTTTGCGCGTGATGACGCGCTCTGTCGCCTGCCATTGGGTGTCTTCTAGTAGCACCGAACGCATCACCCCCGGAAGCACACCGGCGGCGAGTGGTGGTGTGAACCAGCGCTCGCCCATGCGGACGAATACATTGCTGCGCCCGCCTTCGGTCAGTTCGTCGCGTTCGTTAAAAAATAAGGTATCAAATGCACCTACTGCTTCAGCATGTCGCCATCCTTCGTCATATACACGGCGCAGCGTCGTCTTGTGTAGTCGTAGAGGATCATCGGAGGGCATCGGTAGTGAAGATAGCAGCACGCGTACCGGCGTATCCAGTGGCGCGATGGGTGCTACCTGCAACTGCACAAGACCCGATGCATCCAGTGCTACACGCAATCGATACTCACCACCCTCTTCCATCGTCGCGCAAGTCTGTGCAATTTGCTCGCGGACTCTCGCTTCGTCGTAAGCAAATCCCAGCATGTTTGCGGAGGAGGACAGTCTCGCAAGATGCCGCTCCAGCAGTGCACAACCAGATTTAGTAGCACGAATGGTTTCGAACAATGAAAAACCGGGTGCGGCTTCTGTCAGGAAACGCGCCTTGAGCAGACATTCCTGATACTCGGCACGCGCATCACTGTCGTACACAATGCCAGCACCCACAGCCAGTTCTGCGCGGCGACGGTCATTTGCATCGGGCGCATCCAGTAACAAGGTGCGTATAGGCACCGAAAGCATGAAGTCCCCAAGCGTTTCAGTAGTTGCCGGCGGATCGAACCAGCCTATCGCACCGGTATACAGACGACGCGGCCAGCGCTCCAACTGACTCAGTATCTGCATGGTGCGTCGCTTGGGGGCGCCCGTGATGGATCCGCAGGGATACAGCGCATCGAATACCTGTGCAAGGCTATGATCACGACGCAGATCAGCCTCAATGGTCGATGTCATCTGCATAACTGACCCGAAGTGATCGACCGTAAATAGATCGGGCACGGTCACCGATCCGGTGACCGCAATGCGTCCAAGGTCGTTGCGTAGCAAATCGACGATCATCAGATTTTCAGATCGCTCTTTCTCGCTTTGCCGCAGATCTTTCACGCGTTGAGCATCAAGCGCTTCATCGCCACTGACAGCGGCAGTGCCTTTCATAGGCCGACAAGTCAGGTGTCCTGCCGAGTGACTGACGAATAACTCCGGCGATAGCGAAAGCACATTTGATCCGTCCGGCAGCGCGAGCAGCGCGCCAAACGGCACCGGCTGACGCTCACGTAAGGCTGCATACAGCGCGACCGGATCCCCATGCATCTCGAAGCGTAGCGGAAATGTAAAGTTCACCTGATACGTATCGCCGGCTTCGATATAGCGATGAATGGCATCAATCGCCTGCGTGAACTCAGCTTCCTGCAGCGCTGCTTGTATGCCGGTCACGCCATAAGGCGCACCACCAGATTTGGCAGACAGCCAGTGGCCGACCTGTTCGGCATCCAGCTTCTGGTAGTGATCAAACAGCAGTACAAGCGCGAGGGGAGCGTTCTGCTTACTTCTGACGGGCATACCCTGTAACTGATGCCCGAACTCGTATTGAAACAGGCCAACTGCATGCAGTCCACGGTCAAGCGTGCGCTGTACATCGGCGAAGAAGTTATCGCGCTCATCATCAACAGTGAATTCGAGAATTTCCCTACAACTGGTGTAAAGCCGTGATCTGCGACTGCCATCTGCAGCGGCAGTCGCATCGTCGAGCAAGGCCCATACGTTGGCGTTCATGCCTTTGCTCCTGTAGGCGTAGTGCCAACACGCGCGACAATGAAATCCATCAGGACACGTACGCGATGCGGTACTTGCCGATTGCCGGGCAACATCGCATAGATGCCGAGTTCAGGCATATCAAAATCTTCCAGTATGTTTTGCACGCGCCCCTCGTCAAGGAAAGGCTGGGCGACAAAGTCAGGCTGTATGGTGATGCCGAGTCCCTGGGCAGCAGCCTCGGTGAGCGCATCACCATTACTCGCCGTGATGCGCGATTGCACCGGAAAGTTTACCCAGCCCGCCTCGACACGATAGGTCCAGCTACCCGTCGCACCACCCATCGTATAGCCAAGACATTCATGTTGTACCAGTTCTGACGGATGACGCGGACATCCAAAGCGGGCGACGTAGTCAGGCGAGGCGATGGTGTGCATGTGGACGACTCCCATCTTGCGCGCTACTTCATTCGGTCCAAGCCGGCTGGTGATACGAATCGCAAGGTCCACGCCTTCTTCAATCAAATTCACGCGCCGGTCCGTGTAATCCATATCCAGCGACACCTCTGGATGCTCGCGCGCAAAATCGAGTAATAGCGGCACCATGCGCTTGAGGCCGAAGGACAGGGGCAGGCTGACCCGAATGTGACCACGCGCCACATGGCGCTGCTCGGCGATGCCGGTCTCGGCTGACTCGACCAGGTTCAGGATGACGCGGCATTTTTCCAGATACGCGGCGCCGGCCGAAGTCAGCGTCAGCCGACGCGTGCTGCGCGCCATAAGCTGTACGCCCAGATGCTGCTCGAGCGCCGCGACCTGCCGCGTGACGACGGATCGGGCAACGCCCATCTGCTGCGCGACCGCCGAAAAACTGTTCAGCTCGGCGACTCGGGTAAACACCTGCATGGCGGCCAGTCTGTCCATTGTTGCGTATGAAGGAACAAATAATTGCAGATTGTCCTCTATTTGAAATCAATCTGCACGGGTACAGTACGCCCATCTGATGGAGCCCACACCATGAACCACCCGACACTCTTTCTTCCTCACGGCGCACCGACCTTCGCCTTACGCCCCGGCGCCGCCGGTGCCGCCATGTCGAGGATTGCGACCGCGCTCCCAAGACCAAGGGCGATCGTGATAGTTAGCCCTCACTGGGAGACCGCACAGCCGGTCGTGGGGACCGGCAGCAAGCTGGACACGATTCACGACTTCTATGGATTTCCTGCGGAGCTGTACGAGATTCACTACCCGGCGACCGGCTGTCCGGAAGCGGCACGTGAGGTGGCAGCGGCGCTGGAGTCGGCAGGCCTTGCGGTCGGCGAGTCACCCGAACAGGGTCTAGATCATGGCGCATGGATCCCCCTTCGGCAGATGTACCCTGATGCCGATGTGCCGGTGGTACCGCTATCACTCCAAAGCCATCTGGGAGTAGCTGGTGCATATCGGCTCGGACAGGCGCTGGCACCGCTGACCTCGAAAGGCTTTCTGGTCATCGGTTCCGGCAATATCACGCACAATCTCGGCGACTACCGAGTTGCACGCATGAACGGTGGTCAGGGATTGGAGTATGTTCGGCATTTCGCCGAGTGGATGACGGACAGACTGAGTCATCATGATGTCGACGCATTGCTTGATTATCGTCAGCAAGCCCCCGATGCCTTTCGAGCGCATCCGACTGATGAGCATCTGCAGCCGCTGTACGTAGCGCTCGGCGCAGCCGGCAAGGATGCCCAGGTCGAACATCTGCACACGGGTATCAGCGATTATGTGCTTGCGATGGATGCTTACGCATTCACACCGGTTCATTGAAAAGGAAAGAATCATGTCTACGCAATACACCCGCACAGCAAAAAGTCTGCACTGGATGATGGCACTGATGATCTTTGGCCTGATCCCGCTGGGCATGTATATGCATGAGCTTCCGCTATCGCCAGAAAAGCTGCAGCTGTACTCATGGCATAAATGGATAGGCGTCACGGTATTCGTGCTGTTGCTGGTGCGCGTGTCGTGGCGCCTTACGCATCAGCCACCGGCGCTACCGGAGCAAATGTCGAAGATTCAAAAAACAGCTTCACATGCGGGCCATATCGCGCTGTACCTGCTGATGCTGGCGATACCGTTGTCGGGTTGGCTCATGAGTTCGGCCAAGGGCTATCAGACCGTGTGGTTTGGCGTGCTGCCAATACCGGATCTGCTCAGCAAAGATAAGGAGCTCGGCGAAACGCTGGCCGAGGTGCATGAATCACTCAGCTGGGTGATGGTAACGATATTGATCGTCCATGTGGCCGCCGCATTGAAACACCATTTCATCGACAAGGATGATGTCTTGACACGCATGATCCCAGGCCATCGACCCACGACGGAGAACGAATAATGAAATCGCTGATGATTGCGATGGCGCTGGTCGCACCACTCGTGCACGCTACCGAGTACACGCAAATCCAGCCTCAACAGAGTCATATCGCCTTCACCTACAAGCAGATGGGCGTGGCGATGGACGGACGCTTTAAGCGTTTCAACAGTACGATATCTTTCGATCCGGCTAAACCGGCGAACGCAAAAGCCAGCTTTGACGTTGAGCTCGCCAGCATTGATACCGGCGGTACCGAATCAGACGAGGAAGTCGCCGGCAAGAGCTGGTTCAATACGAAAGCGTTTCCGACCGCGAGTTTTGTATCAACCTCGATTAAGCCTCTGACGGCTAACCGATATGAAGTCAGCGGCAAGCTCAGCATCAAGGCAAAGACGCTGGATATCGTCGTACCGGCCAGCTTTACCTCGCAAGGCCAGAACGGTGTATTCGAAGGTAGCTTTACCATCCGGCGTGGAGATTTTTCAATCGGCGAAGGACCTTGGGCTAAATTCGATGTCGTCGCCAATGATGTACAAGTGAAGTTTCGTATCACAGCCACTGCAGCAAAATAAGCATCACCCCACCCTTAACTCAGGAGAATAATGATGAAATCTTTCGCAAAAATCTCGGCAGCACTCAGCCTAGCAGCAGTCTTTAGCGCACCAGCCTTTGCCGCGCCGGAAACCTTCACACTGGACACCAATCATACCTATCCACGCTTCTCCTATAGCCACCTCGGCTTCTCGACCCAGCAGTCGCGTTTCAACAATACGACTGGCAAAGTGGTGCTCGACAAGGCAGCGAAATCGGGTTCGGTCGATATCACGATTGACACCAAGTCGATCGATACCGGTTCTACACTGTTCAACGAGCACATTCAGGCTGAAGACTTCCTCGACACCGCAAAGTATCCGACCGCGACTTTCAAGTCGACCAAAGTGACCTTTGACGGCGACAAACCAGCCACCATCGAGGG
>CAZXRS010000009.1:0-21243 GCA_964642635.1 uncultured Bifidobacterium sp.
ATACCTTTATTGATCAGTTCGCGTGCTGCGTCGATCGCGTAGTCGCAAGGCTGCGGATCGCCGGGGCCGTTGGACAGGAAGATACCGTCAGGATTGAGCGCTAGCGCATCGGCTGCGGTCGATTGCGCAGGTAACACCGTGACCTTGCAGCCGCGTTGCGCGAGCATGCGCAGAATGTTGTACTTCACACCGAAGTCAAAGGCGACGACGTGGAATGTCGGCTTGGAGAGCTTGCCGTAGCCAGCGCCTAGAGACCATTCGGTTTGGGTCCACTCGTATTGTTTTTGCGTCGACACGACTTTAGCGAGGTCCATGCCGGTCAGCCCTGGAAATGCACGCGCATGATCGAGCGCACTGGCTTCTTTCAGGTTGGCACCGGCGATAATCGCGCCATTCTGCGCGCCCTTCTCTCGCAGAATGCGCGTCAGGCGACGAGTGTCGATACCGGCAATCGCGACGATACCCTCCGACTTCAGGTAGTCGGACAAGCTTTGCGTAGAGCGGAAATTGGAGACCTGCAGCGGCAGGTCACGGATGATTAGGCCTGCGGCATGAATCTTGTCGGACTCGACGTCTTCCGGATTCACACCGGTATTGCCAATATGCGGATAAGTGAGGGTGACGATCTGGCGGCTGTAGCTGGGATCGGTCAGGATTTCCTGATAACCCGTCATTGCGGTATTGAAAACAACTTCACCACTGGTGTGGCCGTCGGCGCCAATAGAGAATCCCTTGAAAATCGTGCCATCGGCGAGCGCGAGAATGGCCGGGACTTGGTTGGCCGTAAAAAATGGCGGCAAAGGTAACTCCTGGGTTGTTACCGCCGCGGCTGCGAGTCTGCATCGGGGCGCGCCCGCCATTTAGGCGTGCAAAATCCGGGAGATGCGGGACGATTGGAAGGTGATTTGCGCGGGCGGCGGGGTCATCGGTTAAACCGCCGAATTATAGCGCGAAGCGGCTATGTCCGGCAACCAAGCCCCTGCTCGCCCGCGGCAAGGAACGATCAACTGTTATCGATCAGAGTCCGAGTGCAGCGATGCCCGCCTTTGCAATTTGAGCATCTTCATTCGACTTCACGCCCGACACACCGACTGCGCCGACGCAATCGCCACCGGCCATGATGGGAACGCCACCTTCAAGCAACGCCTCGATGCCAGGCGCCGACATGAACGAAAAACGACCGTTGTTGATGATGTCTTCGTAGACTTTCGATTCACGCGAACCGAGGGCTGCCGTGCGTGCCTTGCCCGGAGCAATGGTTGCGGAAGTCAGTGGCGCGCCGTCGAGGCGCTGCTGCCACAACAGATGACCGCCGTCGTCAACGATCGCGATCGACACTGCCCATTTGTTTGCCAGCGCCTCGGCCTCCGCAGCAGCGGCGATTTTCTTCACGTCGTCCAGCGTGAGGGCCTGTTTCGTACGCATACTATTCACTCCTGTTTTTCCTGAAAGGGCAGGATTGTACGTCAAGTTTTTTTCGTCTGAATGACGGCTTAAACAAACTTCGCTGTCGCACGTGAAACTTTGACAGGACCCGCAGTGTTCGCTTACATTCAGACGTTCTCAATAGGCAATGAGTAGCAGTTTTGCAATCATTCCGCGTTCACTCTCCGCTCAAGTCACTACGCGCCGCTGCGCTCGGCGTGCTTCTGCTCGCCATCACCGGCCAGGGCGTGCACGCGGCAGAGAACGAGCAGCTACCTGAACAAAACCGCGTTCTCGCGCGCATCAGCAGCTTCACCGATCGCGCGACCAACCTAGCGATCGAAGCGATGTCGCTGATTGGCATTCATTACCGCCGTGGCGGCAATTCTCCGGAAAACGGACTGGATTGCAGCGGACTAGTGCGCTATGTATTTAAACAGTCCAACAATATCGACCTGCCGCGCACATCCGTAGAGATGAGCCGCGTTGGCGATCAGGTCGACAGGAACGATCTTCAGCCTGGTGATCTCGTGTTCTTCAACACGGTGCGCCGCGCCTTCTCGCATGTCGGCATCTACCTCGGCGACAACAAGTTCATCCATGCGCCGACACCAGGCAGTGCGGTGCGCATCGAGAGCATGGATCTCGCGTACTGGAAGGCGCGCTTCAATGGCGCGCGACGGGTGCTCGAGCCGGAACAGCAAGAACCGGCAAAGCGTTAACTCCGCAGATATAGCTTAGCGCTTAGCTTCCAATTGCATCACGCAGTATTACTGCGGTAAGCGCTTCGACTGCAGCTTCTTCTTTAGCTCCGGCAATACGGCCATCGCCGCCTTCTCACCGGCCACCATCGCGACACTGCGATTCTGAAAATCATTGCCCTTCATCGTGGCAAGTTCAGGCCGAATTACGATATCTGCCTGCTTCAGTTCGTACTGATTCAAACTTTGCCCCATGATCGAAAAAGTCTGCAGTAAGACCTCGAAGGTGTTTGATGGCTGCTGCGCATCCGGCTGAGCAGTGATATTCACCGCAATCACGAAATCCGCACCCATCTTGCGCGCGAAGCTGACCGGCACCGGCGACACCAGTCCGCCGTCAACATAATCAATATTACCTATTCGCACCGGCTGAAACACACCGGGCACGGCTGAGGATGCGCGTACCGCTGCGCCGGTATTGCCGCGCCTGAATAGAATCGGCTGTCCAGTACGAAGATCAGTGGCCACCGCACCAAACGGTAGACGAAGCTTTTCAATCGGCTGTCCATGCACGGCGCGGTTCACATAGTTTTGCAGACCTTCACCCTTCAACACACCGGTCGACTGCGAAAAGAATGGAACGGACCAGTCCGAGATCGCCGCTTCGTCCATATCGATGGCCATTTTCTGCAGGGCCTGTGCATTGTTACCAGCTGCGTACAGAGCGCCGACTAGGCTGCCGGCACTGGTGCCGACCACGAGGTCCGGCACAATGCCTTGCGCCTCCAGCACTTTAATGACACCGATGTGCGCAAAACCGCGCGCAGCGCCGCCGCCGAGGGCGAGACCAATCTTCAAGCGACGCGGAGGAGTCACAGGCACCTGCTCGACCGCAGGTGGCACTGCCGGGGGTGTCACCTCAACCTCCGGTGAAGAAGGCGTGCTCGTTACCGCAGACTCTGGTGGGACCGGGGGTTTAGGAGGAGTCTGGCAGCCTGACAGCAGCGCTACGGACAAGATCAACCACAGAAAGGGACGCATTGCTTAGGGATAAGGCGACGGGAAGAGACATTCTAGCGGAGCGAAGGCACCATAAGTGCATCATCCACCTAATCGATCCGCGTCGAGCGCCAACCTTGCTGCGAAGTGCCACAGGATTCAGCAGGCATCGGCGTATGCTCGCGCACCCAATCCTCTGTCGAGGCCTGCCTTAAATTAATGTGCAACCACAGCAGCGCGCCTGAGTCCTAACGACATTCTTGCCCAACGGCCAGACCAGGCCCGTGGGTCGAGATGAAGTTTCTGGATAAGGTGCTCTTTCATTGCGTCGAGAAAACCAAAAAAGACGCCCCCGAAGGGGCGTCTTTTGGGTATTGCGCAACTAAAGATCAGAACGAGACCTGACCACGCATCAGCACAGCCTTTTCGCCGGTACGTGCTGCGGCTCCGCTTCCGACCGCAGATCCAAAACTCGTGTCGACATAGTTCAGCATGAAGCGAACGTTGTCGTTGACGAACCAGGTGAGGCCGACGGTCGTCGCGTTAGCCTTATTGGTTGTGCCAGCGGTTAAGGATGTGAAATCAGTTGCATCAAAGTTGCTGTAACGCAGACCGACCTGCCATGCGCCGAGACCACCCTTGCCAGTAAAGGCTTTCGATGGCTTGATCCAGCCGAACGTGTTAGCGGTATTACTGTAGTTGTGGCTCTCGCCGGTAATATTCCACAGCAGTTCGCCATAGTAAGCGTTGATACCTTGGCTAGCTCCTCCGGAGGGACGATAGTCGATCATGAAGTATTCGCCTTGCGCCTTGTACGGACCGTAAGCTACGGCACTCTCAAGGCCGGTGCGCTTGCGCGTAGTCTGACCCGAGAGTGCTGCGGCCTCGAACCATTTATCTGAATCGCGAGCTTCGGTACGTGCACTTGCTGGCTTTACGCTGCCTTTGATGGTGCCGGTGCTCAGACCCAAGCCAAGATGGACGACCACATCCTTGTTACCTGTCAGTTCAGCAACGTTGGCGGCAATGCGGCCAATATAGTCGGGTGAATCCGAAATCGCGTCCTTATTACCGCGGCCGCGGGAAGCGGCAATACCGTATGACAGACCTGACATCGGGCTACCGAAAATCATCACGCCGGTCTCTTTCGCCGGAATGACCTCGCCCTCAACCTGACCAGCCAAGCTGCGCTCCATAAAATCAATATTGTTGGAGCTAGTCAGCTGTTCAAGGCTAAACGGCATCTTGAACTTACCAATTCGGAACTGCAGCGCCGGATCTGCCGCATAGTCAGCGTAGGCGACGTCGACGAAGGTCGTGCTCTCGGTTAAGCCATCATTCGCATCTTTGCCACCAAGCGTAGCAACGACTTCATACTTCCAGTCCTGCATAAACTGGCCTTTGAAGCCCACACGTGCGCGACGGATATCAAACTTATTCTGATAGGGATCAGTCGTTGCATCCGACGTGTAACCACGATAGTCCATGTGCAAACGACCGGTCAGCTGGATCGAGTTTGCGCCATCAGCTGACTGGATGCCAATGCCGTTCTTCATCACCGAACCGCTGTCGGCGTTTTTCTGCAGGAAAGCGTTAGCTTTGGCCAGATCCTGATCGATGCGCTTTTCTTTGAATGCCTTGTTTTCTTCAGCATCCTGATTCGCATTGACGAATTCGTCGTAATCCTTCTGGGTGATCACGCCCTTTTTCAGCATCAGATCCAGCATGGCCTTGTTGTCAGCCGCAACAGCCGGCATAGCCAGCGATGCGCAGACGGCTGCGACCGCGACAGCGATACGCTTGACTGCGATTTTGTTTGACTTGGTCATTACACTCTCCGGTTGATAATCTCTATGGCAATCAAGAAGTACTTTTGGCAATGCCCTTGGTGCTTTTCTTAATTACTGCAGCGGATTGTGTTGAGGAAATTTTTCAACTGTGTGACATGAATGGCCGGATTAGTTGATAATCGAGTATGTCGTTGAAGAACAACGACATCCGGCTCTTGTCATCACGGCGTCACATTTGCGTCGGACACTGCGCGGTTTTTCGTCGATCACCTAGGAGATTCCGGCCTCATGTTTGCCGCCGTCGACCTCGGCTCCAACAGCTTCCGCCTGCATATCGGCACGTTTGATGGCGAGCGCATCCGCATCGTGAACAGCGCCCGCGAGCCTGTCCGGCTCGGCGCCGGGCTCGACAAACGCGGCAATCTGAGCGCGGCTTCCATTCAGGCAGCCCTCGCCTGCCTTTCCCGCTTTTCTCAGGTGCTGAAGGCGACACCACTAACCAGCGTGCGGGTGGTCGCCACCAACACCGTGCGAGTCGCGCGCAATGCCTCGGAATTCCTCCGTCTCTTCGAAAAGGCCATCGGCTACCCCATCGACGTCATTTCCGGCGAAGAGGAAGGCCGCCTCATCTATATGGGTGTGGCCTCGGCACTCAACCTGCCTACCGAGCGGCGCCTGGTCATTGACATCGGCGGTGGCTCCACTGAACTGATCCTCGGACAGGGCTACGAGATCGAACAGGTTGAATCTTTCTCTATCGGTACCGTTTCCGTCGCCACGCGCTTCTTCGATGGCAATCGCCTCAGCGCAGATGCCTTCGACGAGGCCGAACTGGCCGCGCGCAGCGTATTTGAAGACGGACTCGCGGCCTTCCATCCGCGTTACTGGGAAGTCGGCTACGGGTCTTCGGGAACGATGCGCACGCTGACCGAGATCATTGAAAAGAATGCGCTCGGTGACGGGCAGCTGTCGGTGAAATCGCTGGTCGCGCTGCGCGACCGACTGATAGATGCAGGCCGTGTCAGCAGCATCGACCTTGATGGCATCAAGCCGGAGCGCATCGCGGTGATTCTCGGTGGGCTGCCGGTACTGCTGGGCCTTGCGCGTGAGCTCGGTGTCAAGTCGCTGGTGTCGATTGAGGCCGGGCTGCGCATGGGTGTGCTGTGGGATCAGTACCTCAGGCAGCGCAAGCGCGACCGCCGCCAGGATTCGGTGCGGCGCTTCATGAAACGCTTCGGTGTTGACGAGTCTCGCGCATCGAAAGCCGCCGCGAATTCACTGGCGCTGTATGCGCAGATGGTTGACGAGGGTCCGCTGGAGCGTATGCTGGGCTGGGCCGGCAAGCTGCATGAAGTGGGTATGGCGGTATCGCATACCGGTTTCCACAAACATGGCGCTTATCTGGCACTGAATGCTGATCTGCCTGGGTTTACCACGCATGAGCAGCATCTGTTGTCGGTGCTGCTGCTCGCGCAAAAAGGCAATTTGCGCAAGGTAGAAGATGCCTTGTCTGACCTCGAAGTGGCTCGTGCGATTCTCGCGCTGCGACTGGGTATCGTGTTCATGCACGCGCGACTTGATCCGGCGATCGAGCCGGTAACACTCACCCTGCGCACTCGCATTACGATCGACGTCGGCGCGCGGCTGATGGCGAACCACCCCACGCTGGCCTATTGGCTATCCAAAGAAAAGATCGCCTGGGAAGAAATGGGCTGGCAGTTTGTGGTGAGGACTGCGAGCTGAGTTAGCTCCTCAGGGCGGAGTCCGCTCAGCCAAGACGGAACCGCCGCACATCAAATTCCGGCTTAGGCGGCACCAGCTTCAAAGCCTCGAGTTCATCCACCAATATACGCATCAGAAAATGATCGCGATGTGGCTTGGAGTCAGCGGGTATGACCCACCAGGGTGCAGCCTCGGTACTGGTGGTGGCAATAGCGTCCTCATACGCATCGATGAACTCCGACCATAGATCTCTGTCCTCGAAATCCGAAGGCTGCAGTTTCCATTGCTTGTCAGGGTCGTCCATGCGCGCCTGAAGTCGGTGCTTCTGCTCTTTTTTAGAAATGTGCAGGTAGCACTTGATGATGACGATGCCCTCATCGTGCAGCATGTGCTCGAAGTGCCGTATATGTTTATACCGATGCTCCCAGACCGACTGAGTGATCGTGCCACGTACCCGAGTTACCAGAACATCTTCGTAATGACTGCGGTTGAAAATAACTAATTCGCCGCGCTTCGGTACTTTCGCATGCACGCGCCACAGAAAATCATGCCGACTCTCTTCACTGCTAGGCGCGCCGAACGGCTCGGCTCGTACACCCAGCGGGCTGACGTGCGAGAACACGTGACGAATGGCGCCATCCTTACCGGAAGTATCCATCCCCTGCAGCACGAGCAGGACACCACGCTTGTCGGATGAGTGCAGCCGGGACTGTAGCTTGTTGAGCCGCTCGCTCAAACGGCTGGTATCCAATCTGAGTTCTTCGAGCGAGGACTCGCTCGGGTGGGACGGGGGCGCGGTCGGCACATCGGCCAGTGACAGTTGTTTACCGGGCTCCACGCGTAGCGCGGCGAATTCTTTTTTATGCATCTCCCCTCCTGCTTGTTTTTATCATTCTCGACGGTGGAGGCGTTTGGGGCAAGCAACTTCAGGCTAGACCTGGCTAACCATCGTGGCGATCGAAACGGCAGGGCTCGTCTGCGCCAACAAAATGCAGGTCGGCGAAACCAGCGCGAACGCTTTCGCCGGTGTTGTCGGCATCAGCGGCGATGGCCAGTACCTTCAGTCGGGCGCGGTGGGTATGGAATATCTGCGCGACATCCTCAGCAACGCTCACACGCTCCTCTACCCACGTGCCTGCCCACTGATTGCCGCTGCGTCGCACAATCATCTGTGCTCGGTCGGTGTACGCATTAGGCATGCGCGTGCCGACCGGGTAGCGATTATCCCAGACGTAATTAATCGCCGCGTCGGGAACTACTGAACCATAAATAGCGCGGGCCAGCGCCAGCGAGGCCTTCGCGCCCAGACCGAGTGCCTCGGGCGGCAATGAGAAAGCCAGGTAGACACGGGCCGCATAATCATCACCGCTTCGCTTACTCATGTCGGCGCCATTCAGCGCATGATCGACGCGCCAGCGCCAGCACAGCATCGGCGTTGCTGCCAAATCCACCTCAACAGGTCGCGCCAACAAGGCCATGCTGGCCTGCGCGCGCGCCTCAATAGCAGCCACACCTTCCCAGTTAACGGAACGATAATGGGTTGGAGGCACATGCTTCTCCAGCCTGATCAATTGCCAAGGCGCGGAGACCGCAGACACTTCAGCATTGAATCGGCCAATACTCACCTCGGCCCTCGCCGACACGGCCAGCATCATGATTAAATTCAAACATAGGAAAGCGATGCGCATCGATAAGCAATTCGGTTTGTCCGGACTATCCGAGACGGTAAGCACAGAAACTAACTGAAAAGTATGAAATGGCTATGACAAAACCTTGACCATGTCATCCGCATTTCATATACCGATGATGAAATTTGGCCACCCTTCTGCCATTGTCTATAAAGACCGCCCGTGATGAACGATATCGACAACTTCTCCGATAACCCCGAGTTCTCCAACATACTGAGCGCCCGCCTATCACGCCGCAACCTGCTCAAAGGTTCGCTGGCCATGGCCAGTGCCAGCTACCTCGGCGTGGGTAGCATGCTGCTGTCGCCCGCGGGTGATGCGCAGGCAGCTATGCGCAAACTGAGACTGAATTTCTCGGCCGTGCCGAAAGGACTCGAGGATCTGGTGCGCCTTCCAGCAGGCTACTCTTACAACATCCTGCTGGCCACCGGCGATCCTATCGCCGCCGACATTCCCTCATACGCAAACGACGGAACGGATGAGGCAGCAAGTTTTTCACTCCGCGCCGGCGACCATAACGATGGTATGCACTTCTTCGGTGTGGATCGCCGCGGTCGCTGGGACAAACAGTCATCCGATCGCGGACTGCTGTGCGTAAATCATGAAGCGGTCACGGCCGCCTTCCTGCATCCACGTGGCCAGACCATCGTCGATGGCAAGCGCGTGTCGGAAGAAGAGGTGAATAAGGAGATGCTTGCGCATGGTGTCAGCGTTGTCGAGGTTCGCCGCACAGGCAAGACTTACGTACTGCAAAAAGACTCACCACTGAACCGTCGAATCACGACGTTCACCGATATCGAGATCAGTGGTCCGGCTGCACGCAGCCCGCAAATGATCACTCAGTACTCGCAAACCGGCACACGAACACGCGGCACAGTGGCCAACTGCGCCAATGGTCATACTCCTTGGGGGACTTATCTGACCTGCGAAGAGAATTGGGCCGGTTTTTTCAAACGTTCGTCGTCGGACGATGCAAAGCGCAGCGCAAAAGAACTCGTCGCTTTCAAGCGCTACGGCGTCAACGGCAAAGGCAAGGAGCTGTGGGCGACCGTGCAGCCGGATACGGCAGACCGGCGCTATGGCCGCTGGGATGCCTCGGTACGCGGCACCTCTAGCGATGGTCGCGACGACTACCGCCATGTCGCCAACACCTTCGGCTGGGTGGTCGAGATTGATCCCTTCCGCCCAGATGCTACACCGAAGAAACGGACTGCACTCGGTCGCTTCGCGCATGAAGGCGCATGGCCGGGGCCGGTCAAGGCAGGCCAGCCCTTGGTCTGGTACATGGGATGCGACTCGCGTGGCGAATACATCTACAAATACGTATCGAATAAGCCCTGGGATCCGGCCGACACCGGCAAAGGCAGCGCGGCGGGTGATAAATATCTGGATGATGGCCGACTGTACGTGGCCCGATTCAATGCCGATGGCAGTGGAGACTGGCTGGAGCTGAAGTTCGGTATCAACGGCATCACGGCCGACAACAGTAATTACGCATTCTCCGACCAGGCAGACGTGCTGATTCATGCACGCCTTGCTGCTGATACCGCCGGTGCCACTAAGATGGATCGTCCCGAATGGGGAGCGGTGAATCCGCGTAATGGCGAGGTATACATGACCCTCACCTACAATCCTTCACGCGAATTCGGTCAGATCGATGCTGCCAATCCTCGCTACTACACGGACTCGAAAGCCGGCAAGCAAGGTCAGGGCAATGTGAATGGACATATCATCCGCTGGGCCGAGCAGGATGGCCGCTCGTCAGCAACCCGCTTCCGTTGGGATGTATTCCTCTTCGCAGCGCGCGAGACCGCGGATCGCGATAATGTGAACCTGTCAGGCCTCACCACCGACAATGATTTCTCATCACCCGACGGCTTATGGTTCTCCAATAGCGGGCTCCTGTGGATAGAGACCGATGACAGCGCCTACACCGATACCAGCAACTGCATGTTGCTGGCCGCGATTCCGGGCAAGGTTGGCGATGGTGCCGAACGATCCGTGGAAAGTCGCGATGGCGAACAGCGCAAGAGCGTCAACACACACATCGGTGCCTCAGCCAACGACTCAACACTGAGACGTTTCCTGGTGGGTCCGGTGGATTGCGAAATCACCGGCCTGGCAGAATCGCCGGACGGCCGTGCACTGTTCGTGAATATTCAGCATCCCGGCGAAACGACGACCGGCAAGCAATTCGACATCACGAACCCGGCGACCTATCTCAGCCACTGGCCGGCCGGAGGAAGCGCACGCCCGAGATCAGCGACGATTGTGATCACGCGCGATGACGGCGGCACAATCGGTGCAGACCTCAGCTGATCAGTCGGGTGGTTGTCACGAATTAGACATGCGGATGTAACGCTCCCGAAGTATTTGCTCGCTAAGCTCCATGGAACTCAACGCCCAAGGAGGAACGATGCGACTCATGACTGCAGGAGCCGACGCCACCCCAAGCTTTTCCAAGCTTTCACTGAGCCTGGCGACGACACCGGAAGAAATTCGCGAAGTACAGAGACTACGCTATCAGGTTTTCGTTGAAGCGATGGGCATCGAGTCGCTGAGTAATAGCGAAGGCCTCGAGCAGGATGCGTATGACGATTACTGCGATCACCTGATCGTTCGTGATACGCGTTCACTGAAGGTCGTGGGTACCTACCGGGTGATGAGCGCAAGCGGCGTCGCAAAGACTGGTGGCTTTTACTCCGAGAGCGAATTCGATCTATCCCGGCTGGCGCATCTGAAGCCACGCATTATCGAAGCTGGTCGCGCTTGTATTCATCCTGACTATCGTAGCGGCGGCGTGATCATGATGCTGTGGGCAGGTCTGGCTGCCTGTATGCAGCGCGAAAAAGCTGAATACCTGATTGGCTGCGCCAGCGTGAGCCTGGCCGACGGCGGCAACACGATCAATGGTCTGTATCGCAAGCTAGCCCAAGAACATATGGCACCCATCGAGTACCGTGTCGAGCCTAAACTTCCTTTCCCACTGCATGACGAGCCAATACAGGGGGAGATAGCCACGCCTGCGCTCATCAAAGGCTATCTGCGCAGTGGCGCATGGATCTGTGGCGAACCGGCCTGGGATCCGGATTTTCATAGTGCCGATCTTTTCATGATGCTGCCATTGGCACGCCTCGACAGCCGCTATGCGCGGCATTACCTTAAAGAGGGAGTACCGGCGTGAACGCACGCGAGCCTTTCATGGATACCAAGAAGAAAAAAAACCTGTTCAAACATCCGGGCCACAAACCGGTTCCCCTACACTTCCGTACCATCTTCATTTCCGACATTCACCTCGGCACCAGTGGCTGTCAGGCCAAGCGATTGCTGGAGTTTCTGAAGGCGACCGAGTCGGACAAGCTTTATCTGGTCGGTGACATCGTCGACGGCTGGCAACTGAAGCGTCGCTGGTACTGGCATCAGACGCACAATGATGTCGTTCAGCTAGTGATGAAGAAGGCGAAAAAAGGCACCAAGGTTATTTTTGTACCAGGCAATCATGATGAATCGATACGCCAGTTCATCGGCCTCGACTTCGGCGGCATAAAAATCCGTGACGAGCATGTGCACACCACAGCTAATGGCAAGAAGATGCTGGTACTGCATGGCGATCGCTTCGATGGTGTGATTGCCTGCGCTAAGTGGTTAGCCTATGTCGGCGATTCGCTGTACACCATGATCCTGAAGTTCAACCAGGTCTTCAACGTCTGGCGCGCCCGCATGGGCCTACCGTACTGGTCACTGTCGCAATACCTGAAGCTGAAGGTGAAGAATGCAGTCAGCTACATCACGTCGTTCGAAACCGCGCTGGCCGCTGAGGCGCGCAAGCAGGGGCTCGACGGCGTAATCTGCGGCCATATTCACAAACCGGAAATTCGCGATATCGACGGCATCCTTTACTGCAATGACGGTGACTGGGTCGAGAGTCTGTCGGCGCTGGTTGAGGAAAGAACCGGTGAGCTCAGACTGGTCGACTGGCACGAAGTGATGCTGCGCTGGGAGCAGGCACAGTTCACCGAGGAAAAGGAAGACCTATGCGCAGTGCCGGCCTGAGTCGCATGGCAGACGTCTGGGAAGCCAGCTTGTTCAACGACTTCGCTCTCACACCCATCACTGACACTCATAGCGCTGCGGACAAACATAAGCGCATTTTGGTACTGTCGGTATCCGCCGGTAATGGTCATGTACGTGCTGCTGATGCGCTGGTCGCGCATGCGCGTGCGGATTATCCTAAGCTGTCGATACGTCATCACGACGTGATGCAGCTGGTACCGGGTTGGTTCAGACGAGTCTACAGCGACCTGTACATGAAGCTGGCCAGCGGCCTTCCGGAAGCCTGGGGCTGGTTGTACCGTAAAACTGATCGTGAAGCACCGCACAGTGTCAGTGCGCGTGCGCGCCGACTGCTCCAGCGTCTGTGTACGCAACGCCTGCTGACCGAAGTGGAACGCTTTGCGCCGGATGCGATTGTCTGCACACACTTCCTCCCGGCCGAGATTCTTGGTGCAGCACTCAAAGAAAAACGCATCGCCTGCCCGGTGTGGGTACAAGTCACCGATTTCGATTTGCACCAGATGTGGATCAATGAAGGTATCAGCGGTTATTTTGTCGCCAATGAAGAGCTGGCCTATCGGCTCTACGCGCAAGGTGTACCTACCGCTCGTGTCGTGGTCAGCGGTATTCCGGTCATGCCGGGATTCCTCGCTCCGCCCGACCGCACCGCAGCAGCAGAGCGCACGGGCCTCGACCCCTCGCGGATGACTGTGCTAATGATGAGCGGCGGCGCCGGTGTCGGCTTACAGCAGGAACTGGTGAAGTCACTGCTGGCAGAGCATGCAGAACTGCAGGTCATCGTGCTCACCGGTCGCAATGATGCATTGCGTCGCTCGCTGCAAGACATTGAAATGTTTTATCCAACACGGCTACGCGCGATCGGTTTCACTGACGATGTGCACCGTCTCATGGCCTGCGCTGATCTGGCGATCACCAAACCTGGTGGACTTTCGATCTCGGAGTGCCTGACGATGGGCCTACCGATGCTGCTGGTGAATCCGATTCCGGGACAAGAAGAACGCAACGCCGCGTGGCTGATACAAGAAGGCGCCGCAGTTCGCGCCGATGATCCAGCCACCCTGCAGTTCCGTCTGAACAAACTTCTCTCTGATCGCGACAAGCTGTCACGTATGCGCGCCTGCGCACTCGCACTGGCAAAACCGCACGCAGCACACGACTTGCTGCAGAGGTTCGCATGAGCGCATGGTTGACGCCGTTTCTAGCGACATTAGGCTTCGTGCTACTGCTGGGGTTCTTCTTTGCCAAGCTGGAGATTGCGATCGAGGGTGATGCCGGATGGGCGGCGAATCTGCCAACCTGGCGTATTGAACATCACTGGCTGCTGGATCTGTTTTGGGGCGGTCGCGCGATGACGGGCTACCATGCCTGGGCGTTCTCACTGGTCGCGCTGTTCTTTCATTTCCCGCTGGTCTTCGCCGGCGATTACAGCTGGCATTCAGAACAGCGTGCGCTGGCATCGATTATGTTGTTCTGGGTGTGCGAGGACTTTTTGTGGTTCATCCTGAATCCGGCGTTCGGATTCGCGCGTTTCGAGAAAACGCATGCGGGCTGGCACAAGCACTGGGTGTTTGGTGCACCGATCGAGTACTGGATATTTTCGCCGATCGGGTTGTGGTGGTTGTGGGACTCTTATCGCTGAATAAGCGCACCACAGCCATTACTCGCTGAAGAACTCCGGAGCGAGTACAGCTTTCAGATAAACCTCGTTGCCATCTTCGCGATCGCGCTGCGCAATCCACCAGGCATTCGATTTCTTTACCGTCCAGTCCTGTTCAGTACCCGTCAGCAGCAGTGAAGCAACTCGGCCGACCCAAGGCTGATGCCCGACTAACAGCACCGGACCGCGAGCATCCGGCCAACCGGCTACTTCCAAAACCTCATGCGCGCTGGCCATCGGTCCAATCGAAGGAACGACCTTGAACTTACGCCCCAGCCCCTCGACGGTCTGCTGCGTGCGCGCCGTCGGGCTGCACAATATTTTGCAGCCGGCAGGTAGTACCCGGTCCAGCCAGGCACCCATGCGCGCTGCCTGCTTACGGCCTTGGGGCGTGAGCTGACGCTCCTCATCAGGAGTGCCGTCCTCAGCCTGCGCATGCCGCCAAATAATCAGCTCCATCAGTCCCCCAGGGTCTGCATCAGATGGCCTTGCGCGCTAAAAGGCTGCTGGCGCGCAGTCGGCTTCTTGCGATGGTACTGCCCTTCCGAGTCCAGCTCCCATGCATTCTGATTATCCTTCAGATAAGGTTTCAGTCCTTCGTCGATGACCCGGGATTTTAGCGACGGTTCAAGCACCGGGAAAGCTACCTCAACGCGTCGGAATAGATTTCGGTTCATCCAGTCAGCACTGGCGAGGTAAACATCATCGGCGCCGTCATTGCTGAAGTAAAAGATACGACTATGCTCAAGGAAGCGGCCTACGATAGACCGCACACGAATATTATCTGACGCCCCCGGCACACCGGGCCGCAGGACACAGGCGCCGCGCACAATCAGATCAATCTTCACGCCCGCCTGCGATGCCTCGTATAGCGCATTAATGATGGAATCATCCTGAAGTGCATTCATCTTCGCGATGATCTGTGCGGGCCGACCTTCAGCAGCGATCCGCGTCTCGTTGCGAATCGCTTTGACCAGTTCCTTCTGCAAGTCAAAGGGAGCCACCCACAGATGATTCAGTTTCTTAGGCCGCGTCAGGCTGGTCAGATTAATAAACACCTCATTCACGTCGCGCGCCAAAGCCTGATTCGCAGTCAGCAGGCCGAAGTCGGTATAGAACTTGGTTGTCGTCGGGTGATAGTTGCCGGTACCCAGGTGTGCGTACATCTTGAGCTTGCCGGATTCGCGCCGTATCACCAGTGCCATCTTCGCATGCGTCTTCATTCCGACCACGCCATAGACCACCTGCGCACCGACACGCTCGAGCTTATCAGCCCAGTTGATGTTGGCCTCTTCATCGAAGCGTGCCATCAGCTCAACCACCACCGTCACTTCCTTACCATTCTGCGCAGCGGTAATCAGCGCCTCCATCAGCTCCGAGTTCATGCCGGTACGGTAAATGGTTTGCTTGATCGCGACCACCGACGGATCGTGCGCTGCGGCGCGTACAAACTCAATGACGGGCTGAAACGACTGAAAAGGATGATGCAGCAAACAGTCTTGCGCTGTGATCAAAGAGAACAAATCATCGTCTGTGATCGGCACAGAGAGACGGGGAGAAAATGGCCAGAAGCGAAACTCAGGCTTGGATGCGTAATCAATCAGCTCGTTCAGCCTTACCATGTTCACGGGGCCATCGACGCGATACATAAATTCCGGTGCAATGCCAAACTGATCCAGCAGGAACTGCGCGAGATTCTCCGGACAATTCTGCGCCACCTCAAGGCGAACGGCGAAGCCAAAGTGCCGGGTCTGCAATTCGCCTTTCAGCGCCTGTCGCAGATTTTTCACTTCGACTTCATCCACCCACAAGTCGCTGTCACGCGTGACGCGGAATTGCGAATAGCCGAGCACTTCGCGTCCTGGGAACAAGTCAGCGATGTGCGCATGAATCACCGATGACAACAAGCAGTAGGCGGTGCCCTGTCCATTCAATCCGTCCGGCAGCTGGATGATACGCGGCAGTACGCGAGGCGCTTTCATCACGGCGGTTGTTGTACCTCGTCCGAACGCATCCTTGCCGGCCAGCTCGACAATAAAATTCAGACTTTTGTTGACCACCTGCGGGAAGGGATGCGCAGGGTCGAGCACGATCGGCGTCAGTAGCGGCCGCACTTCGCGTTCGAAATAATCCTTCACCCAGGCTCGCTGCTCGTCATTTCGATCAAGATGTCGCAGCAGGTGTATCCCCTCACGAGCCAGTGCGGGCAGAATCTCATCGTTCAAGGTGGCGTATTGCTCGCGCACCATGTCATGAGCGACCGCGCTGACCTCATCGAAGTTACGCAGCCATACCCTTTGACGCGGCGCGGTGGCTTCGCGGTCACGCGCCAACAAACTGGCGACGCGCACCTCGAAAAATTCGTCGAGATTACTGCTGACGATACAAAGAAATTTAAGCCGCTCGAGCAGCGGTATGGCCGGATCCTGCGCCTGCGCCAGCACGCGCCGATTAAAGGCGAGAATCGAGAGCTCGCGGTTCAGCAGGGGTGGAATGATCGGCTCGGTGGACATATGGCTGGCTGGCAAAGCAGCTTTCTCTGGTTTAATTATTTTCGCAGCTTAGGGACGCGCAATGACGGTAGCATGACAAGATTATAAATTCGATAATTTTCTGCGCCGAACCTGTCATAACCCTGACACATTCCTTACGTAAAGTCCGCCGTGGTTATTAACTGTACGTCAACCAAAAGGAGTATCCATGCGTTCCAAGCCTCTGTTCCAGGGTCTCGTCACCGCCGCCGCAGGCGTGGTGCTTAGCCTGTCCGCGCATGCCGCCGATCTGACTGGCGCTGGCGCAACCTTCCCTTTCCCAATCTATTCGAAGTGGGCTGAAGCCTACAAAGCCGCGACCGGCATCGGCCTGAACTATCAGTCGATCGGCTCGGGCGGCGGCATCCGCCAGATTAAAGCAAAGACCGTCGATTTCGGTGCCTCCGATATGCCGCTGAAGGCCGACGAGCTCGAAAAAGAAGGTCTGGTGCAGTTCCCGGCCATCATCGGTGGCGTGGTTCCGGTCTTTAACCTCGATGGTATCGCTCCGGGTCAGCTGAAGCTGACCGCCGATGTGATCGCTGGCATTCATCTCGGCAAAATCACCAAGTGGAACGATGCGGCTATCGCTGGTCTGAACTCGGGCGTCAAACTGCCTGACCTCGCTATCACTGTGGTGCACCGCGCTGATGGCTCGGGCACGACCTTCCTGTGGACGGACTACCTGTCGAAAGCGAATGCCGAGTTCAAGGACAAAGTGGGATCGGGTACCGCAGTGAAGTGGCCGACCGGCGTGGGCGGCAAGGGCAATGAAGGCGTCGCTGCAAACATCCAGCGCGTCAAGGGTTCGTTTGGCTACGTTGAATATGCGTATGCAAAGAAGAACAAGATCACCTTCGCTCAGCTGAAGAACCGTGATGGCGAGTACGTACTGCCAGATGACGAGACGTTCAAGGCTGCTGCTGCTAATGGCGACTGGACCGGCACGCCGGGCATGGGTGTGGTGCTGACCAATCAACCGGGTAAGCAGAGCTGGCCGGCGACCGGTGCATCGTTCATCCTGATGCACAAGGCTCAGCCAGATGCACTAACCGGCCGTGCCGTGCTCAAGTTCTTCGACTGGGCCTACAAGAACGGCGGCCAGATGGCGACCGAGCTTGACTACGTGCCGATGCCAGCACCTGTCGTGAAGCAGATTCAGGATCTGTGGAAGAGCTCGCTGAAAGACCCGAACGGCGCGGCGATCTGGAAGTAATAGCGCGGTAACAATCGCTCAATAGAATAGGTCTAAGCTTTTTCATATCTCCAAGTATGTTCAGGCCCGCTTCGGCGGGCCGTTTTTTTGGGGTTCTCGATAGGACTCCTGCTACGATTCACATCTGTGAAAAAGACCATCGCCCTGCTCGCCGGTTTATCTTTAGCTCCCAACGTCTGGGCGGCACGCCCTTTCGTGACTGACGATGCACGTCTTACCACAGCGCATAGCTGCCAGCTGGAGTCGTGGTCCCGGTTTTATCGCAGCAGTCATGAGCTATGGGCATTGCCAGCCTGTAATCCGACGGGCAACCTGGAATTCACCTTCGGCGTCGGCGTAGCAAAGAATCATGCAACCTCAGCGGGCTGGACTGATGACTTCGTGTTGCAGGCCAAGACGCTGTTCAAGCCGCTTGAAACAAATGGCTGGGGTATCGGCGGGGCTATCGGCGTCATACAACATCCTGAAATCAGACCAGGCCCCAACCTGCTGGGCAATCAATACGCTTATATTCCGTTGTCCGTCTCATTTGCTGACGACCTCGTGATCGTGCATGCGAATGCCGGATGGTTACACGACAAAGCGACGGGCAAGCACCAGGCGACCTGGGGTCTGGGTACCGAGCTGAACCTCGATTCACGCTGGACGTTGATCGGAGAAAGCTTCGGTAACAACATTGACTCACCTTACTGGCAGGCGGGCATTCGCTACAGTGTCATCCCGGGGCTGCTGCAACTGGATGGCAGTGCGGGTCGTCAATACAGCCAATCTATCGACAATCGCTGGCTGTCGTTCGGCGTGCGCTATACCCCGGCGAAACTTTTTTGACACCTCGCCAAACTTTATCAACTGAGCGGCTTCCTGCTTGACAACTGCTGTAGCGGCAAGCCTTGTATTCATTCCATCAAAAAAACTAAACGAGTAACGACATGAAGTCCTTCCACCTGCTGTTTCTCTGCACCCATAACTCAGCACGCTCCGTGATCGGTGAGGCACTGGCCTCAACCCATCGAAGTGGTAAATTTATTGGCTACTCCGCCGGATCAACACCGGGCACGAAGGTGAATCCTTTCGCTGCCGAGATCGCGGAGAAGCTGGGCTATCCGGCGTCGAAATTGCGCTCTAAGAGCTGGGATGAGTTCGCGCAGCCGGGTGCACCAGCGATGGACTTCATCATCACGGTATGCGACAACGCCGCCGGCGAAGTGTGCCCCATCTGGCCCGGCAAACCGGCCACAGCGCACTGGGGCTTTCCCGATCCGTCTCAGGTCGGGGGCAGCGATGACGACAAGCGACGCGCATTCCGCGAGGTGATGGCAGGACTGCAAAAGCGTATTGATCTGCTCGCCTCGCTACCCATAGAAAAACTTGATGCAATGACTATTCAAGCAGAACTGAAGAAACTGGCAAACCTATGAATGTCTTCGAACGCTTTCTGAGTCTTTGGGTATTGCTGTGTATCGTCGCCGGCATCGCGCTTGGCCAGTTTTTCCCCGAACCCTTTCAGGCGATCGGCGCTATTGAAGTCGCCCGCGTCAATCTGCCGGTCGGTGGTCTGATCTGGGTAATGATCATCCCCATGCTGGTGAAGATTGACTTCTCTGCATTGCATGAAGTTCGGCGACACATCAAGGGCATAGGCGTGACGCTATTCGTGAATTGGCTGGTCAAGCCATTTTCTATGGCACTGCTTGGCTGGATTTTTATACGAACGCTGTTCGCGCCCTGGCTACCAGCTGATCAGATTGATAGCTACATTGCTGGACTAATTCTGCTAGCGGCCGCACCCTGTACCGCCATGGTTTTCGTCTGGAGCCGACTGACGAATGGCGATCCGCTCTTCACGCTATCGCAGGTGGCGCTGAACGACAGCATCATGGTGTTCGCATTTGCGCCTATTGTCGCGCTACTGCTCGGCATGTCATCCATCGTGGTTCCATGGGATACCTTGCTGACCTCGGTCGTGCTCTACATTGTCGTTCCAGTCATTCTCGCTCAACTGTGGCGCCGCCGACTGATGAATCAAGGTCCGGAAGCCTTCGACGCTGCGATGCAGCGTATTGGCGCATGGTCAATTTCTGCGCTCTTGGCAACGCTCGTGTTGCTGTTCGCATTTCAGGGTCAGGCCATACTGAAGCAGCCGTTGGTGATCGTGATGCTGGCAGTACCCATTCTGATTCAGGTCTTTTTCAATTCGGCGCTAGCGTATTGGCTGAATCGCCGGCTCGGTGAGTCGCACAGCGTGGCCTGCCCTTCCGCACTGATCGGTGCATCGAATTTCTTTGAACTGGCGGTCGCCGCAGCGATCAGCCTGTTCGGTTTCGATTCCGGCGCTGCACTGGCGACTGTGGTCGGTGTGCTGATCGAGGTACCAGTGATGCTGATAGTGGTGCGCATCGTGAACCGTACGCGCGACTGGTACGAAGGTGTTCCTTCGCAGGAGAAAAACCACCATGGCTGATGACAGCATGCCGAATATCGACGAATCCTGCTTCCGCACTATCAACGAAGCAGCGCTGTTCGCAGGCCAGCGATCTTCGCATGCACCGCGTGTTCTGCTGCTGTACGGCTCATTGCGTCAGCGATCATTCAGCCGTCTGCTGGCTGAAGAAGCAGCGCGCTTGCTTCGACGTATGGGTGCGGAGACGAAATTCTTTAAACCCTCCGGACTGCCGCTGCCCGACGATGCGCCCGATACGCATCCTAAGGTGGCCGAACTGCGCGAGCTGTGTCAGTGGGCCGAGGCCATGGTGTGGTCGTCGCCAGAACGGCATGGCGCAATGACCGGCATCATGAAGTCACAGATTGATTGGATACCGCTCGCGCTAGGCGCGATCCGTCCCACACAAGGCAAGACGCTGGCGGTCATGCAGGTGTGCGGTGGTTCGCAATCGTTCAATGCAGTCAATCAGATGCGCGTACTTGGCCGCTGGATGCGTATGCTGACCATACCCAACCAGTCATCGGTGGCAAAGGCCTATGAAGAGTTTGACGAGTCCGGGCGTATGAAGCCCTCGCCCTACTATGACCGGCTAGTTGACGTGATGGAGGAGCTGATGAAATTCACGCTGCTGACACGCGACATCTCACCTTATCTGGTCGATCGCTACAGCGAGCGCAAGGAAGCCCTGGAAACGCTGACCGGTCGCGTGAATCAGGCCAAGATCTGACCCAGAGATTCAGGCCTCGTGTAGCACCGCAAGGCTGCGTGGGAACTGTATCGTAAAGCGGCTGCCCTTACCCGCTTCGGAGTCGATGTGCAGCTGCGCGTTATGCCGTATCAGCACATGCTTGACAATGGCAAGTCCCAAGCCGGTGCCCTTGGTCTCTCGGGATCGGCCTTTATCTACGCGATAGAAACGCTCAGTGAGTCGCGAGATATGTTCCGGGCTAATGCCGATGCCAGTATCGGTGACTATGCAGCTCGGCCCCTGCTCAGC
>CAZXRS010000010.1:0-21190 GCA_964642635.1 uncultured Bifidobacterium sp.
ACGGGCGGCGATCGAGGGCGACGAATTTGTGGTGTTTTACCAGCCCCGTGTGATCGCGAGTACCGGCCGCATCTGCAGTATTGAAGCCTTGCTGCGCTGGCAGGATCCTGAACGTGGTCTCTTGATGCCGTCAGAGTTCATCGCTGTCGCAGAGGAGGCCGGTCTGATCGTGGCCATTGGCGAGATGGTGATCGAAAAAGTTGGTGCGCAATTAGCCAAGTGGAGAGATGAAGGTATGTCGCTGCTGCCGGTATCCGTGAACGTGTCGCCACGGCAGCTGCAGCTTGGTAGTACCTCCGTCTGTCTTACACGGGTGCTCGACAAATATCGCTTATCCCCCGACCTAATCGAGGTTGAAGTGACCGAGTCAGCGATGGTCGATCGTGGTCAGGCCACCTCTTCAGAGCTGGATGCCCTGCGTAAGCTGGGCATTCGGCTGATGATCGATGACTTTGGTACCGGCTACTCGTCACTTGCACAACTGCACCGTTTGGATGTGGATGTGCTGAAAGTTGATCAGGCATTCACCCATTCACTCGCTCAGGGGTCGGAAGGTGAGCAGTTATACAAAGCTATCGTGTCGATGGCAGCAGCGTTGGAGATGCATGTGGTGGCTGAGGGCGTCGAGACTATCGAACAGTTGAGAATTCTGCAGGCAATAGGCTGCGATGAGATACAGGGCCATATCATCGCACCGGCCGTACCGCCGGAGCAGGTCGCAGTACTGGTTGCGAAGGGCATGCTTCCCCCGTTTAGCCCTACGGGTAGGCTCCAAGACAAGGTCATCTTTTAGAAGCAGGACCCGACATCCCGGAACTGGCAGGAAGTCGCTGCGACACATGTCGCTCGAATTGTATTGATTTCTGGGAGTGTGAAAGATGAACAGCAATAACGCCAATTTTTACGAACAGTATGGATTAAAAAATATTCGCGAAGCGATGAAGCGACCATTCTCTGAGGCTTTTCCAAGTGGAATGATCGATACATTACCCCCGCCGACATCAGTGATCCCACAGATGAGAGTGCATCCTGCGCCTGGAGCAAACGATGTTCTTCCTCCGATACCGCAATTACAAAATCTGCAGGATCACCTTCCTCAATTGCAGTTGTACCCATCATCCGAGCCGCTACTGGTAAAAAATCCTGTTTTCCCAAATCCCGAACATCATCAACAGCTCCCGGAAGCGACGGATGATAGGCCTTCGAAGCGCCGTAGGACGGCTGATACAACCCCTTCAATCGCTGAAAATCCATTTGGGAAAACAGACTCAGTTCCGGTCTGGCATGAAAGTAAATTAAGAGACGATGAAAATCCTGTTCCTTACATGAATCTTTTGGGTCTTCAAGGTAAAGACGGAGAGTCATTCGTAATGAGAATTTTAAAAAGGAGTAATAAATTCAAAAGCAACTCTGAGCGTATAGATTTTGTAGAATCGATGTTTGATCGTATCTCTGGAGCTGTAAGAAAAAGACAGGAAGAAAATTCTTGTATGACAGATGATCAACTTGGCGTACTCATAGTTTCTGCATTTTTGCTTTCCAATAAAATTAGTAAAAGTTTAGAAACATCAAAGCACCACGATTTAATGAGCCAAGTAGTTTATTTAGCGTTGACCTTTGTTAATCGTACACAAGGCATCAATTCCTACATAAAAAATGGAATTAAATATGCGAATACTTCTGATTACTACGCTTTTGGTGGAAAATCGAAGTATCATTTGATTCTATGGTGTTCTAAAAATAAAACACGCCTCACGGATGCAGAGATTGATTATCTATCTAAAAATAGATTCCAGGGTGAAGACTTGAATGGCAAAAAATTGTTAGAAAGGCTTCGATCCGTATTAGAAGAAGACAAGGCAGAATAGTAAAATTTAATCGACATAATTTTATTAGTAATAGATTCCAGGCCTTACTAATTATTTTTCCCGCTTGGCTAATTGAAATATTCCGAGCATCGCCACGCCCCCAAACGCGCTAATTGCCCAAGCCTCTTTGGTCAACGGCGTGAACCTGAAGGCCGAGGCGATGCTTGGTACCATCGTCACTATCCACAGACCGGCCAGTGTGCCGGCCATCACCCCTATAGAAATGCGCGGCAAGCCTATCCATAGCCGTCGCCATCCGCGATCACGCGAGCGGCTTGGTAAGATCAAAACGGTATTGGCAGCGACCAGTACCACGAATGCACAGGCCGCAGCGGTTCGTGTTGCTTCACCAGATTGCAGTAGTCCTGCGTAGGCAAAAAACACAGCGCCAGTCGTCAGTGCACCGTAGATCAAAGACTGCAAGGTATCGCTCACTGACAGCAGCGATTCATCCGGCCGCCGCGGCGCTTGCTGCATCAGTGATGTGTCTCCGTCTTCTGCTTCAAATACGATGGAGCAGGCGGGGTCAATCACCAGTTCGAGAAACGCGATATGCAAGGGCGTCAGCATAAGCGGTAGGCCGAAGATCACCGGTAGTAGTGATAGGCCGACGATAGGCAGATGCACGGCCAGCGTATACACCATGGCCTGCCGCATGTTGGCGAAAGTACGACGACCCATCCGTATCGCATGCACAATAGATTCGAAGTCGTCTTTCAATAGCACGAGTGCGGCCGCCTCTCGTGCGACGTCCGTGCCGCGCTGTCCCATGGCCACGCCAATATGCGCAGCCTTCAGCGCCGGTGCATCATTGACGCCGTCACCGGTCATGGCGACGACTTCCCGTTGACGTTTTAGCGACTCCACCAACAACAGTTTTTGCTGTGGTTTTACGCGCGCAAATACGTTCACGTTCTGCACCGCATGATCCAGTGTCGCAGTGTCCATCAGTGTGATATCCGCGCCAGTGACTACGCGCGACGTTGGTATACCGGCTTGATGCGCAATCGCGAGTGCTGTGCGCGGATGGTCTCCGGTAATCATCACCACTCGGATACCGGCGCGCTGGCATTGCGCAATTGCGGCCGGTACCTCAGCGCGAAGCGGGTCAGCCAGCGCGATCAGACCCAGCCATTCAAAGCTGAAGCCGAACGGTGTATCAGGCCATGTGGCGCCGGGTGTGTGAATTGCCCGTGCTACGCCCAGTACGCGTAAACCGCGATCGGCCAGTCTTTCGGCACTAAGAGTGACGACCTGCCGCTCGTCGCCGGACAGCTCACAGAGCGCTGCTACCGACTCCGGCGCACCCTTGATCGCAACGATGAAGCCATCGCCGTGGTCCCATGCATGCGTCATCGCTGGGAGCTGCGGCGATAACTCATATTCGTGCGCCAGCCTCCATTGGGATGGCACGCGCAGGCTGTCTGTTAGTGAACGATGAGCCAACCGGTGGATTGCTTTTTCCATCGCGTCATGCGGCATGATCTCGCTGGCCAGTAAGGCATGGCGTAGCAGCGTTTGCTGTGGCCATGGCAAATCCTCGCTAAAGTCTGCAAGTTCGGCTTTATTGCCTCTGATAGACTGCAGAGCGACGACTTCCATGCGATTTTGTGTCAGCGTTCCGGTCTTGTCGACGCACAGCACCGAGGTTTCGCCCAGTGTCTCGATCGCATCCAGTCTGCGGGTGAGCACGTCGAGCTTGCCTAGGCGGCGCGCGGCGAACGCGAAAAAAATGATCATGATGACCGGGAATTCCTGCGGAAGCAGCGACATCGCCAGTGCGATGCCAGCCAGTATGGCTTCAGGCAGATTCCCACGCGCAGTCCAGTACGCGACGATCAGGATCAACGACAGCAGGGTGCCGACGACGGCGATACGTTTCGTCAAACGGGAGATTTCATCGCGCAGTGGCGAGGACTGAAATTCGATCGTATCGAGCGAGGCTCCGATGCCGCCCATTTCCGTTCGACTGCCGGTTGCGCTGACATGAAGATGTCCTTGGCCTTGCGTGACCAATGTTCCGGCGAACACGGAATCACCTACTAATTTAGGAATCGGTAGTGACTCCCCGCTCAGCATGGATTCGTCGATCGTCAGGTCATGCGCAGACAGCAGCGTGCCGTCGGCTGGAACACGATCGCCTTCTTCGAGGAGTAGCAGGTCGCCGCGAACCACCTCATGACCAGCGATGCGTTGTGCAGTGCCATCGCGCATGACCAACGCACGCGGGCTAGACATGTCGCGCAACGCGGCGAGCGCGTTATCGGTACGACGTTCCTGAATGATCGTGATAGCCATGATGACGAGCACAAAGCCCATCAGCACCAAGGCCTCGAAACGGTCGCCGATCATGAGGTAGACCATGCCGGCGGCCAGCAGCAACAGAAACATCGGTTCGCCGGCGACTTCGGCAACGATCGCTATGAACGCTCGGCGCCGTGCGTAACCGAGTTCATTGGGGCCGTCTTCTTTCAGACGGCGCGCAGCTTCGGCGGCGCTTAGTCCGTTCGCTGACTCAGGTTCGTCCATGGTCTCACTGATTCATCGTTTAGCTCTTTGCCGAAGCTAGGCTAACTTTGTTTCGAGTGGTGCAGGTGAGATTAAGTCAATGACATGGACGGATTATGAGAAGCGCAACCCATTTGATGGATGGTAGACGCTTGATGACTTATTCAGCAGAAAAAGGAGGTCGTGTCGCGACAAACGAAATGTCGCCTCTGTCATGCCGACAGAGGCAGAAAATTGCGGTCAGAATTTCACTGTCATCGGAAAATCTTTGGCCAATTTCTGACATAAGGCGGATTTCCCCATGCTCTTGGCCTTACCGTCAAATGTCGAAGCGCCCTGAGCGAATAACTTTTTCCATTGTGTCTCGCCGGTTTTTTCGCCGCATAACTGTGACGACTGCTGAAAGCGGAAGTTGTAGTAGCTGAACGGGCATTCGCGCCTAGCCTTGCTCAGCAATCCATCCATCTTAATCAGATTTTCGCAATCGTCGGCGCGCGTGGAATTGCTGACCGTCATCAAGATCGACAGCGTGACAGCAAAGGCAGCAGTACGATGAAATTTCATGCTTGTTCACGATGAGTCGCTGAATCGTCCGGCGAGTGACCCGTCTCCATCCGTTCCGTGGTCTGTATGGCTCAGGGAGGTCAGCGATCGGGGACTTGAGTCTTGCACGCCTCGGACATTTGCTTGAACTGGCGGTCATTCTGAGATTCCCGCGAGGCCTTGAGCATGCAGGCGTCAAAGGTCTTCGGGCCATTGTTGCAAGCCGATAGCAGTAGGGGCAGTAGCGCTACGAGCCGCAGGTATCGGTAGGAAGTCGGGTTGTTCATGTTGTTCTGCGCCGGCGTGCCAGCCATCCGGCGTGTCTCTCTCGGATGAGATTATTTTAATAGGAAATTTTAGTTCTAAGTGTGCCCATTCAGGCATGTTCTTTCTTGCAGTGCAGCGTAGCGATCATGCAAGGTATTCGGCATCTGAGCGTGAGTGTTCAGGTGCAGGATGACGGCGGGCATCCATGCCAAGCATCTGATTTTTATCAGTTTTCTAAGGGCGTCTCGTGCCAAGCCAGGGCTCGAAAAAGTGCCACTGGTTTAGGTTATGGCATCTATTTTCTGTGTTGCGCTGCCGGCAGTTGATGGGCCTTGCGGTAACTGTCTGATGTGAAGAATGGATCGCCAGCGACATAGGCTAGCAGCATGTCGGTGGCATCCACGCCCCAGAAGAGTTCTCCGTCGACGACCGCAGTGGGTACGCCGAATACGCCAGCCGCGATGGCCTGTTCGCAGTTGCGGTGTAATTCTTGTTTGATAGCGTCAGCGTTGATATCAGCGGGCTCGATAAGGAATTCGTCGAGTAGGTCCTGCCAGTCACCCTCGTCCGAGGGCAACAGTCCGTCGCGCCAGACATAGCTGAACAGGCGGTCGACGACGTCCTCGTTCGCGCCCAGCGCAATCGATAGCCGTAGCAGCGGCAAGGGATTAAAAGGATGCGCAGAAGGCAGTCGCATTGGTATGTCGTGCCGTCGCGCCACCCATAGGCAGTGCGCGTAGGTCCAGCTGCGCTTAGGCGGTGTCTCAACCGGCCCCTTATTGCCCCAGTGCCCGAGCAAGCCTGCGAACAGCACAGGCTTGGGGTTGAGACTCAGCGTCGGTGCTTCGCGGCGCAGCCGCTGCCATTGCAGGTAGGCATACGGTGAGATGAAGTCAAAGTACCAGTCAATCGCGGGCTTGCTCATGTCCGGCACCTGTGCGTTAGAGGGTTGAAGCGATAACAGCAATACGACGGGACATCAACGGCAAGTACGGCATCGGCACAAACTTCATATACCCCCCTTGAATCTACTCCAGCATATCGGCCCAGATCGTTCTGGCCCAGTTGTTCGCGTAACTACCTTCGAGCTCGGACGGTGCGGCACTCAGACCGCCTGCGCCTTGCACCACTTTATAGGTGCGCTCGGAAGCGACATACTCATGCACGCTCGCGACATGCACCACGTTGCGGTCATCAATGAAACTGTAGCAGGTGTTGGTGAGCATAGGTTGCGGGTTGGGTTCGATCCCGCTCAACTGTGCGACGATTGCTGCGGCCGCAACCTTGGCATGATTGTTCGCCATGTGTCCGCTCTTCGGCATCAACTGTGCGACCTGAATGGCATCGCCGATCACGAAGATGTCTTTAGCCACTGACGATTCAAAGGTCATATAGTTCACGCCGCACCAACGGCCATTCGCCATGTTGGCCAGGCCTGTCTGCACGGCGAGCTGATTCGCTCGCATAGCCGGCAGCGCATTGATCACATCGGCCTTCACGTCACCTTGCACATCGAATTTCACCAATCCTTCGTTGGCTGATACTGCTATGGCTTTGTGCTGATTGCGGTATTCGATGATGCCTGCGTATTGCTCGGCCCATGCTTTCTTAAATAGCGCAGGCTTGGACACAACATCTTGATTGGCATCCAGCACCAATACCTTGCTCTTGGGCTTGAAGCGCTTGAAGTACCAGGCCACCTGACAGGCTCGCTCATAGGGTCCCGGCGGGCAGCGATACGGCGCCTCAGGAATGGTCAGTGCGTATACCCCGCCATCGGGCATGGCCTCGAGTTGCTTGCGCAATGCAATCGTTTCCGGTCCGGCCTTCCAGGCCTGCAAGATTTTGCCTTCCTGCTGAGCCTGCGGCAGCCCCTCGATACTCGCGTAATTCATGTCGATGCCGGGCGACAGTACCAGCTTGTCGTATTGCAGCGTGCGGCCGCCGGTCAGTTTCACGAGGCGCGCGACCGGGTCGATGGCCACCGCATAGTCTCTGGCGACAGTAATGCCATAGTTTTTCGTCAGCGACGTATACGGGCGACTCAGGTCGGCCAGCGTGCGGCTACCACCTACGACGAGATTCGACAGCGGGCAAGAGATAAATTCCTTGTCCGGTTCGACCAGTGTTACATCAATCTTTCGATTCGATAGCAGCCGAATGTATTTGGCAGCGGTGGCGCCACCATAGCCACCGCCGATCACAACCACCTTAGCGCCGCGCATTGCATGTGCCGATGAGCCACTAGCCGTTAGCGCGAGCGCCGCACCCGCCTGGAGGAAAGTTCTGCGATCCATGGTCTTCTCCTCTAGCGCTTCTGGCTGGCGAAACAGTTCGCCAGCTGTTGGATTTGTTGGTCGTTGAAGCCCTTGGAGATCTGGTGCATGATCGTCGCACTACGCTCGCCGCTCTTGAAGGCCTTCATCTGTTCAATGAAGACCTCTGCGCTCAGGCCACTGAGGCCGGGAACGGTCGCATCTTTTAATGCGCGTCCTTCCGTGCCATGGCAGTTTGCACAGGTGGCGGCCAGGCTCTGTGTATAGAGTTTCTGCGCGTCGTCATTGTCTGCGGCATGGGCCGCGAGTGCGCTCAGGCCTACAACGCAGGCAGCGAGGATTTTTTGAATGGGCATCTAAGATCTCCTGCGGTGCAGGTTCGAATGGTTCTGGGGTAGTCGGTGCCGGACGGCGAGCCCGTTCGACTGATTCTACCCGCAAATTTTCTCACTGCTATACTTTCCGCCATAACAAAATAACGCATCTGCCCGGGGGAAATCCTGTTTCTTTGGGCACCATCCGGAGACTTTCCTCATGAAACGCCTGCTGCCGCTGTGCTTACTCCTGTGCGCTGCCTTTGCGCACGCGGGGTGGGTGCGCCTTGACTCTCCGGTGAAAGAAGCTGTTCTTTATAAGGATGATGGCATCCTTGAAAAGATCGGTCCGGATACCTTTAAGGCCTGGCACGTCGTCGACTACCCGACGGATCAGAACTATGAAGGCAAGCCCTTCCGCTCGATGAAGCTGAACTATGAATATGACTGTGGCAGGCAGATGATTCGCGAATGGCTGCGCGTGCTGCATCGTGATGCGATGGGCAACGGACTGACTGTGTATTGGACGCATGGCCCGTGGCCCCTGACCAAGCCCGAGGCGGGTAGCGTCGATGACGCGCTGCTGACGGCGATGTGCAAGCGCTAAGGCAATGAGCCATCAGCGCCGCTTTGGCCGTTTATTGCCGGCACCGGAGAATTTCATCTCTGACGCGCTGGCTGCGGATATCAGCGCTCACGGTCTCGACGAACGACGGCGTGAGTTCCTTCGCGGCAGTTTTGCTGCGGCCAGTGCCTTGCTTGCCTCAGGCTCCGCACTGGCCGCCGCCGATCATCCTACGCCGGATGGCGACATGGCCATCCTGCAGCCGCTCTCGCACACGACCCGACTCGGCAATCCGGTGGCATTCACACCTTACGGTCAGCCATCTCGCCATGAAACCAACTTAAGGCGGCGCGAGTCGCCGGGGCTCACGCAGAAACGCGAGAGCAGCATTTCGTTTACGCCGCTGCAGGGACTATTCGGCATCATCACCCCCAGTGGCTTGCACTTTGAGCGCCACCACGCTGGCTGGCATGACATCGATCCGAATGAGCACCGGCTGATGATTCATGGGCTGGTAAAGAACGCTAAGGTCTACACGATCGGCGATCTGATGCGTTTGCCATCCGTATCACGCATGCATTTCATTGAGTGCGGCGCGAATACAGCGATGGACTGGAGCGGGCCGGCCGTGCCTACTGTTCAGTACACACACGGCATGCTGTCGTGCTGCGAATTCACCGGCGTGCCGCTGTCGCTGCTGCTGGAAGACTGCGGCATCGACAAGAACAAAGCGAAATGGTTGCTGGCCGAAGGTGCCGATGGTGCGAGTCTGACGCGCAGCATACCGATTGAGCGCGCACTCGATGATGCGATCGTTGCGTGGGGCATGAACGGCGAGATGCTGCGCCCGGAGAATGGTTATCCACTACGGTTGGTGGTGCCAGGCGTGCAGGGCGTGTGCTGGGTTAAGTGGCTGCGGCGCATTGAAGTGGGTGATGCTCCTTACGCGACGCGCGAGGAATCCACGCAATATCTCGACCTGATGCCGGATGGTATGCAGCGTCAGTACTCAATCATTCAGGAATGCAAGTCGGTCATTACTTCGCCTTCCGGTGGGCAGCGACTACTCGACAAGGGCTTCTACAACATCACTGGACTGGCCTGGTCGGGGCGCGGCAAGATTGCGCGCGTTGATGTGTCGGTCGATGGCGGTCGCAACTGGAAGACGGCGCGGCTCGAGTCGCCCGTGCTGTCGAAGTGCCTGACCCGTTTCAATATCGACTGGGAATGGGATGGCAAGCCCTACATCTTGCAGTCGCGTGCGATCGACGAGGCCGGCCACGTGCAACCGAAGATTGCGGCGCTACGCGAGGTGCGAGGTCGACGCTCGGTGTATCACAACAATGCGATTCAATCGTGGCAGGTGTCTGCGGCGGGAGAGGTGATGAATGTTCAGGTCTCCTAAGTGGATGGCGTTGTGCTTGATATTGGCGTTGCCCGCGGCCCACGCAGATAAGTTTGCGCGTATCGGTCGCGCGGCTACACCTTCTGAGATCGCCGCCTGGGATATCGACGTGCGTCCCGATTTCAAAGGGCTACCCGCCGGTTCAGGAAGTGTCGCTCAGGGTGAAAAGATCTGGATCGCGCGCTGCGCCAGTTGTCACGGAGATTTTGCGGAGTCGCCTAAGGTTTTTCCACCGCTGATCGGTGGCACAACACCGGCTGATGTCGAGCGAGGTCGCGTTGCGGGTCTGTGGGCGGTGAGTGAGAGTCAAAAGACCACGATGATGAAGCTCGCGACGGTATCAACGTTATGGGATTACATCCGCCGTGCAATGCCCTACGATGCGCCTAAGAGTTTGAAGGTCGATGAGGTCTATGCGCTGACCGCTTTCCTGCTTAATCTTGCAGACCTTGTTCCTGCAAACTTCACGCTGAGTGAAAAAAATATCGCTGAGGTGCAGAAGCGCATACCGAATCGCGATGGGAACACCACGGCCCATGGCATGCTCGATATACGCGGTAAGCCTGATGTAAATGGTTCCGAGTGCATGCGCGACTGTGCGGTGAATTTGGACAAATTGGTACCGCTGCCATCGACCGTCAATGGATTGAACGGCAACCTCGCGGATCAGAACCGTAGCTATGGTTCGGTTCGGGGTATCGATACCAGCCGCCGGCCTTAACGAGCGCGTCTGCCGCAACGGTGGCAAAATCCACCCAAACTACCTTATTCGGAGACGAGAATTGGACAAGAGCCGGCGAGATGCGTTGCGCATCGCCTCCGCGCTGTCGCTGGCCTTTGGTAGCGGTCTGCTGACGCCCGCCGAGGTGTTCGGCGCTGAGCGCTGGGGAAGTGATTGGAACGGCGCGGTATACAGCGCACGCAGTCTTGAAGCATTCGTGCGCGCGATGCGGGGCGACACCACCACGCCGAATGAAGTGCGTACCGTCACGCGTTCCGAACGCGTAAACATTCCCGGGCTGGCAGAAGCGAAGGAAGGTGACATCTTGATCGATGCGCCCGAGCTCGCGGAGAACGGTACCAACGTGCCTGTCTCTGCGCGTAGCAACATACCGGGCACCGATTTCATTGCGCTCATCGCAGACCTGAACCCTTATCCGGTTTGCGTCGGCTACAACGTCTTGCCCGACAACGATCCCGGTTTCTCAGTACGTATCAAGGTAGCGAAAAGCTCGAACCTTGTTGTGATCGCGCGTGCGAACGACAAGTTTTATTACGCAATGCGCGACATCACCGTGATGATCGGCGGCTGTCTTGGATAAGCATCGCTAATTAAGGAAGAGACCATGGGCGAGCCTATGCGCGTGCGCGCTGTGCAGAACGGTGAATGGACCGAAGTCAGAATACTGATGAAGCACATCATGCTGTCACGACTGACCTGGGATAAGACCGGCAAGCTGATCCGCGCACATTTCATTCAGACCGTGCGCGGTACTTGCAACGGTCGGCCTGTGCTGCACGTGAACTTCGGCGGGTCGGTGGCGCGCGATCCTTACTTTTCATTTAAGTTCAAAGGTGGCAAGTCTGGCGATACGGTGGCAATTACTTGGGTCGACACTGAAAACGACACGCGGACGGACGAAGCCATCGTCGCTTGATGCGAGAAACGCCCCATGATCTGCCTAAAAGGCACGCCTGATGTCATCAAATACCGTGAAGTTCGGTGACATAATTTTGCCTAGTCAGCAAGCTTTGCATAGAGGAAAGCATATGCTTATGCGTTTTCTTGATTTTGCGAAATAAGGGTGTTATATAGACACAGTGAAAACAAATTTGGCCTGAAAACCCAAATTTTTAGCACCGAAGAGAACAAAGGCGGGAGTAATAAAAGCGCAACGACCCGGGTCCCAGAAACCAGGGCGTTGGCTAAAGCGGCATGGGTCTTATGCTGCGAAGTCAAAAAAAATCTAATGAGAAATCATTGGCTTAAATTGCAGTGAAACCAGAAAGAGGAGAGTAAAACCATGGCAATCAGTTTCAACCTGAACGGCTCGACGGTTTCCGTCCAGTCCGAGCCGGACACCCCCCTGCTGTGGGTGGTTCGTGACGAGATCGGCCTGACCGGCACCAAGTTTGGTTGCGGCAAGGCTCTGTGCGGTGCCTGCACCGTCCACGTAAATGGTTCTGCAGTTCGTGCGTGCCAGACCCCGGTGTCTTCGGTGGCCGGCAAGAACGTCGCGACCGTTGAATCGCTCTCCAGTGACAACTCGCATCCGCTGCAGAAGGCCTGGATCAAGCACCAGGTGCCTCAGTGCGGTTACTGCCAGTCCGGTCAGCTGATGAGCGCATCGGCTCTGCTGGCGAAGAACAAAAACCCGAGCGATTCCGACATCGACGCAGCGATGAGCGGCAACCTGTGCCGTTGCGGCACTTACAACCGCGTTCGCGCTGCTATCAAAGATGCAGCCGCTGAAATGCGTCGGGCTTAATGGGTAAGGAGACAATAGAAATGACAACTACACGTCGTGAATTCCTGAAATCGTCCGCGACTACCGCGGGCGTGGCCGTACTTGGCATGTATGTGCCGGGCTTCGGTGGCAAGGAAGCGAATGCCGCAGGTTCCCTGCACACCCCGAACGTCTGGGTGCACATCGCTGACAACAATGAAATCACCCTGATCTCGCACATGTCCGAAATGGGCCAGGGCGTGCACACCTCGCTGCCGGCGCTGATCGCTGAAGAACTGGGCGTTGACATCACCAAGGTGAAGGTCGCGACCGCTCCTGCGGATCCTGCTTATGTGAACGGCCTGCTCGGCGCACAGATCACCGGCGGCTCGACCGCGATCCGTGATGCGTGGGAAAAGCTGCGTATCGGCGGCGCGCAAGTGCGCACCATGCTGGTTCAGGCAGCGGCTCAGAAGTGGAACGTTGATGCATCGAAGCTGAAGGCTGAGAACGGTGTCGTGTCGGGTGCTGGCAAGTCCGCAACCTATGGCGAACTGGCTTCGGCAGCATCGTCGATTCCGGTACCGAAAGACGTCAAGCTGAAAGACCCCTCGCAGTTCAAGGTCGTCGGCAAAGCTATCCCACGTCTGGACACCCCGGCAAAAGTCAACGGTACCGCTGAGTTCGGTATCGATGCAAAAGTGCCTGGCATGGTCTACGCGTCGATCGAAATGTCGCCAGTTATCGGCGGTCAGGCAAAGAGCTTTGATGACTCCGCAGTCAAGTCCAAGCCGGGCGTGATCGGTGCTTACAAGATCAACGGCGGTGTGGCTATCGTTGCCGATACCTACTGGCACGCTTACAGCGCACGTAAAGCGCTGAAAGTGGACTGGGATCTGGGCGAAGGCGCGAAGCTCGACACCAAGACCGTGTGGGCAACCACCGCTGCTGCTGAGAAGACGGTTGCGCCGATCAAGGTGCGTCCGGATGTCGGTAATGCAGACGATGCGCTGAAGGGCGCAGCGAAAGTACTGAAGGCTGAGTACCGTACCCAGCTCGTCGGCCACCAGCCGCTCGAGCCGATGAACATGATCGCGAACGTTCAGGGCGACAAGTGCGAACTGATCGGACCGACCCAGTTCCAGCAAGGCGCACAAGGCATGGCTGCTGCAGCTATCGGCCTGAAGCCGGAAAACGTCACCGTTAAGACCACCTATCTGGGTGGTGGCTTCGGTCGTCGTATCGTGACCGACTTCGTGGTTCAGGCTGCTGAGGTGTCGAAGGCCTGCGGCCGTCCGGTCAAGGTTCTGTGGTCGCGTGAAGACGACATGAAGAACGACTGGTACCGTCCGCTCGGTATCAACCGCGTTGAAGCTGGTCTGGACGCATCGGGTAAGCCGGTCGCATTCAAGCATCAGGTCAACTCGCGTTCGATCACCCAGGTGCTGTTCGGTCTGCCGAAGAACACGCTGGATCCGTTCATGGTTGAAGCAGCGGTCGCTCCGTACGACATCGCTAACACCTCGCACGACCTGATCATCCACGATCACGGCTTCCGCGTCGGTTACCTGCGCGCTGTGTCGCACACGATGAACTGCTTCGCTAACGAGTGCTTCATCGACGAGCTGGCACATGCAGCAGGCAAGGATCCGGTCGCGTACCGTATGGATCTGCTGGGCAAAGAGCCGCGCTTCGCAAAAGTGCTGAAGATCGCTACCGAGAAGGCAGGCTACGGCAAGAAGCTGCCAGCAGGCCGCGCATTCGGTGTCGCTCTGATGGAAGGCTACGGCACCTACATGGCGCAAGTGGCTGAAGTCTCGGTCAGCGGTGGCGATATCAAGGTTCACAAGGTCACCGTCGCTTGCGACTGCGGCCGCATGGTGAACCCGGGCATCGTTCGCCAGCAGCTCGAGTCCGGTATCGTCTACGGTCTGTCGCACGCGCTGTACAGCGACATCACCCTGACCAACGGCCGTGTTGATCAGAGCAACTTCAACGATTTCCGTATCCTGCGTAGCAACGAGACGCCAGAAATCGACATCACTCTGGTCGAGAGCACCGAGAAGCCAGGTGGCACGGGCGAACCGTCCACGTCGCTGATCGGACCGGCAGTCGGCAACGCTATCTTCAACGCAACCGGCAAGCGTCTGCGTAGCATGCCGTTCGTGAAGGCACTGAAGTCCGCGTAATCGGATTTCTTGCCGGATGGCTGAAGTGCCCCCCTCCTAAAAAAGGGGGGCATTTTTTTCTGTAGTGCGTGAGTGTGTTGATTGAATGTTGAAATACGATGGATAGCATCGATCTGGAAGTGCTGAAGACCTGCAGCGATTGGATCGCAGCGGGCAAACCATGTGAACTGGTTACTGTCATCCGGACCTGGGGCTCAAGCCCGCGTCCCGAAGGTGCCACGCTGGGTATTTGCGACGACGGCCGTGTGGTCGGCTCGGTGTCTGGCGGCTGCATTGAAGATGACCTGATAGCGCGTGCTCGTGAAAACGGCATTACACGCACCAAGCCCGAGATCGTCACCTACGGCATCACTGCCGATGAGGCGCATCGCTTCGGGCTGCCGTGTGGCGGCACCATACAGCTGGCCATCGAGCCGCTGACGACAGAGAGCAAGCTTCACGAACTGATCAATCGACTAGCGCAGGGTGAGCTGGTCGCGCGTCGCGTCGATTTGCAGACCGGCGATATAACGTTGGGGCCAGCAAAGTCCGGTATGACCTTGCAGGTATCGGAGACGGCGCTGACGACCATCCATGGACCGCGCTGGCGCCTGCTGATCATTGGTGCCGGACAGCTCTCGCGCTTCCTCGCGCAAATCGCTGTGGGCATGGAATACGCGGTCACGGTGTGCGACCCGCGAGAGGAATATCGTGATGGCTGGTCAGTCGAGGGCGTGAACGTGGTACATGCTATGCCGGATGATCTGGTGATGGAAATGAAACTCGACAGCCGCTCGGCGGTCGTTGCACTGACGCATGATCCTAAGCTTGATGATCTCGCGCTGATGGAAGCACTGAAGTCGGAAGCGTTTTATGTGGGCGCGATAGGCTCGCGTTCGAACGACCAGAAGCGTCGTGAGCGCTTGCTTGAATTTGACCTGACGCCAGACCAACTGGCGAAGCTGCACGGCCCGATTGGTATTTTCATCGGCAGCAAGACGCCGTCCGAGATTGCGATCTCGATTCTCGCCGAGCTGACGGCGGTCAAGAACGGCATCGCGCTGCCCGAGATCATGCAGGTTCGCAACGCGAAAGAAGCCTCTCAGATCGAGGCGGGCGAAGATGTTTGCCTGCTGGATGCTGGACAGCGCGTCGTATAATTTTTCTGTTTCACTGCCTCACGGCCGGATGACCCCACCATCCGGCCGTCATTTTTTGCTCAATGACTAACAAACCTGATCGACCTGACACACCTTGCGTCGCGATCTGCTCGACGACCTTTGATGACATCTGTCGCGGTTGTGGCAGAACGGTGGCCGAAGTTGCCGACTGGGTGTTTATGGACGACGAGCAAAAAAACCGCGTGTGGGAGCGTATCCTGGCCGAGGGCTATCCAAGGCGTAACCCCTGAGGGAACAAGGAATCCGTTCGTTCCCCATGGTCTCTTCGCTCATGTCGGGCTGCGTCAGCGGCTTGTAACAAGCGTGTCATAAACTATGAATACAGTAAGGGTCTAATCCATCCTGCTGTACAGGTTTTCTTTTCTATTAAGTAGCCCGAGGCCATGCCTACCATGAGCTTACCTATGACGGATGCCGGGCCAGACGCTACTGCGCGTCCCAGCGTCCCTCCATCTTCACCTGCCGGTGCCGCAAAATGGCAGGATTATCTTTTTCATAAGCTAACATTAGCTTTCGCTGCCTTGGTGCTGCTGATCCTGTTGGGCATTATCGCGTCGCTGGTCGTTGGTGCCTGGCCTGCGCTCAAGCATTTCGGGCCCGGATTCATTACCCGTATCGAATGGGATCCGGTCAATGATGAATATGGCGCACTGATCGCAATCGCCGGCACGGTGATCTCCTCGCTGATTGCGCTGCTGATCGCATTCCCTGTCAGCTTCGGTATTGCGCTGTTTCTGACTGAAATCTGCCCGGTCTGGCTGAAGCGGCCGCTCGGCACGTCGGTCGAATTACTGGCCGGTGTACCCAGTATCATTTATGGCATGTGGGGGCTGTTCGTTTTCGCGCCACTGTTCGCAGACTACGCCCAGCCGCTGCTAGCGTCGACCCTAGGCAAGCTGCCCTTGATCGGCGTGCTATTCAATGGGCCAATGATGGGCATCGGCATTTTGACGGCAGGACTGATCCTGTCGGTCATGATCATCCCGTTCATTGCGTCCGTCATGCGTGACGTCTTCGAGACTTGCCCCGGCGTGCTGAAAGAATCCGCGTACGCGCTCGGATGCACGCGCTGGGAAGTGGTGCGTAAGATTGTGCTGCCTTACACGCGCATCGGTGTAGTTGGTGGTGTGATGCTTGGTCTCGGCCGCGCGCTAGGCGAGACCATGGCGGTGACCTTTGTGATCGGTAATGCGCACCAGCTGTCGTGGTCACTGTTTGCGCCGGGGAACAGCATCGCTTCAACGCTCGCTAATGAATTCGCGGAAGCTGAGGCGGGTCTTCACATGTCATCGCTGTTTGCGCTGGGCCTGATCCTTTTTGTCATTACTTTTATTGTGTTGGCTGTTGCCAAAATGATGCTGGTGCGACTGTCGCGTAACGAAGGGGCCAAATGATGAGCCCGGCGGATACCTTCAAGTCGGACAATCCGATTTATCTCCGACGTTTGTTAAAGCATCGCATCGGCATCGCGCTATCGGTGGCTGCAATGGCCTTCGGCATTTCCTTCTTGCTGTGGATACTTGCGGTGCTGTTCATCAACGGTCTGGGCGCGATTGATCTTGCGATGTTTACGCAGACAACACCGGCTCCGGGTAGTGAAGGTGGCGGCTTGATGAATGCGATCGTCGGCAGCTTGCTGATGGTGGGTACGGCGACGCTTATTAGTACCCCGGTCGGTATCTTCGCCGGTCTGTATCTCGCGGAGTACGGGCAGGAAAGCAAATTTGCTCAGATCACACGATTCGTCACCGACATCATGCTGTCGGCTCCGTCGATCGTGATCGGTTTATTTGTTTATGCGTTGGTAGTGGCCAACGCAAAACACTTCTCCGGATGGGCTGGAAGTATCGCTATTGCGCTGATCGCCATACCGGTGGTCGTGCGCACCACCGATAACATGCTGCAACTGGTACCTAATGGTTTGCGTGAGGCTGCCTTCGCGCTCGGCGCGCCGCGCTGGAAAGTCGCCATGCTGGTGCGCCTGCGCGCAGTCAAAGCAGGTGTCGTCACGGGCGTCTTGCTCGCCGTGGCTCGCATCTCAGGCGAGACTGCGCCTCTACTGTTTACTGCGCTGTCCAATCAGTTTTATAGCGCCGACATGAATAGGCCCATGGCTAATCTGCCGGTGGTGATCTTCCAGTTTGCGATGAGCCCCTATGACAACTGGAAATCGCTGGCCTGGGGCGGCGCGCTGCTGATTACGGTCAGCGTACTCGTACTAAACATCGTGTCACGCTCGCTGGTAAAGCTGGACAAAAATAACTGACGGAAAACATCATGATGACTGCATTGCTTAACGACGCATCTGTCGCCGAGGTCGATCTGAATCCTGTAATTCGGGTGAATCACCTGAATTTCTTCTATGGCAGCTTTCAGGGTTTAAAAGATATTAATCTCGATATCATCGAAGGCAAGGTCACTGCCTTTATTGGTCCGTCAGGCTGTGGTAAATCAACGCTCCTGCGTACGCTCAATCGCATGTATGACCTGTATCCGGGTCAGCGCGCCGAGGGCGAGATTATCTATAACGGGCGTAACATTCTTGATGACGACATCGATGTCAACGTCTTGCGCGCCAAGGTCGGCATGGTGTTTCAAAAGCCCACGCCGTTCCCGATGTCCATCTACGAGAATATTGCATTCGGTGTACGCTTATACGAAAACCTGTCGCGAGGCGAGATGGATGAGCGCGTTGAGTGGGCGCTCAATAAAGCGGCACTATGGACCGAAGTGAAAGATAAGCTGAACAAGAGCGGCCTGTCACTGTCCGGCGGACAGCAGCAACGTCTTTGCATCGCGCGCGGTGTGGCAGTCAAGCCCGATGTGCTGCTGCTGGATGAGCCGACCTCGGCACTGGATCCTATCTCGACCGTCAAGATCGAAGAACTGATCTCCGAGCTGAAAGAGGACTACACCATCGCGATCGTCACGCACAATATGCAGCAGGCAGCACGATGCTCTGACTACACGGCCTATATGTATTTGGGTGAGTTGGTCGAATTCGGTGAGACCGACAAGATCTTCCTGAACCCCGGGAAAAAAGAGACGCAGGATTACATCACCGGCCGTTTCGGCTGAGAAGGAGAGCGATATGCCGAACGAACATTCATCACGCCAGTACGAGCAAGATCTCGAAGCGATCCGCTCTCGCGTACTCCAGATGGGCGGCCTCGTTGAAAAGCAGTTTTTCGATGCAATGCTGTGCTTCCGCTTACTCGACTCGAAAGAGGCTGATCGCATCATCGCTGACGACGTCGAGGTGAACCAGATGGAAGTGGCGATGGACGACGCCTGCAGCCACCTCATCGTCAAGCGCCAGCCTGCAGCGAATGATCTGCGTACGGTGATGGCTACGATCAAGGTGATCACCGATCTGGAGCGTATCGGTGACGAGGCGACCAAGATCGCGCGTGCTGCACGCACCATGCATCAGCGAGGTATGGCTCCAGTGGCCCACGAGGATGTCGTGCGTGTGATGGCTGATCATGCTGGCAAGCTGCTGCATGATGCCCTGGATGCGTTCGCGCGACTCGACGAGAAGCAGGCGACCCGACTTATTATCGAAGATGAAAAAGTCGATAATGAATTCCGACTCGTCATGCGCAACATGATCACGTTCATGATGGAAGATCCGCGCACGATTTCGTCCTCGCTAGATATCCTCTGGGTCGCGAAAGCGATCGAGCGCATCGGCGATCACGCAAAAAATATCGCTGAGTACGTGGTGTATATTGTCGAAGGTAAGGATATCCGGCATACCGATTACGCGGCGCAGCAGGGCGCTGCTGAAGCAGCCACCTGAACTGAATGGCCACTGCACAACCCACCATACTGATCGTTGAAGACGAGCCCTCGATTGTCGAGCTGGTGACCTTCGCTCTGAAGGGAGCTGGCTGGGCCGTAGATGCCGTGCACGATACGGCTAGTGCGTGGGAATATTTGCAGCATAAGCGCCCCCAGCTGATTCTGTTGGACTGGATGCTGCCTGATACTTCAGGTATACGCCTGTTGGGCCGCATTCGTGGCGACCGCAATTTCAGCACGCTGCCCGTCATCATGCTGACCGCCAAAAGCATGGAAGAAGACAAGGTGCAGGGGTTGGAGCAGGGTGCGGACGACTACATTACCAAGCCTTTCTCGCCGCGCGAGCTCAACGCCCGCATAAAGGCGCTGATACGTCGTAAGACGCCAGAGCATTCCGAACTCGAAATGAGCGCTGGACCGCTAACGGTCGATCCGGTCAGCTGCCGGGTTAGCGTCCATGGTCAGCCGGTCGAGATGGGACACGCCGAATTCAAGCTCCTGCGCTTCCTGATCGCGCATCCGGAGCGGGTTTTTACCCGTGGCCAGCTGCTCGATAAGGTCTGGGGTGACCATGCGGTGCTGGAAGAGCGCACAGTTGATGTTCACGTACTCCGGCTGCGCAAAGCGCTGGGGGGCGCGGACGCGATGATCAAGACTGTGCGTAGTGTGGGGTATATGTTGTCGGAGAAGTAGGCGGCTCCGGTAAAATGCAAGCCGCTGGATTCCGGCCTGTGCCGGGATGACGGTTTTTGAGGCCGCCAGCGATAAATGCGTCATCCCGGCGCAGGCCGGGATCCAGTACCTTTCTATCGATGACCCCCAAAGCCCTCTTCTGGATTCCCGTTGCCGTCCGCTTTACGCTGGTGTTCGCCGCCGGCTTGGTGGCCACGATCGTCTGGAACCTGACCATCGGCATCGCCTTTGCGTTCGTCGTTCTGACCATCATGGTGCTGGTCCAGTTGTTCTATATGTACCGCCTGTCGCTGTGGCTGGACAATCCCGAAGAAGTGAGGCTGGACGACGGCTGGGGCTCGTGGACAGAAATTTTCGCGAAGCTGTACCGTATGCGCCGCGAAGACCAAAAGAACCGCGCTGAGCTGGCTGAGTGGCTGTCTCGCTTCCGGCAGGCGATGAGCCAGCTGCCGGATGGTGTCGTCATCATGGATGATGTGTTATTCCTAGAGTGGTGTAATCCGGTCGCCGAGCAGCATCTGGGTCTATCGCTGGCAAAAGACAAGGATATGCGCGTCACCAATCTGATCCGCAGTCCTGAGTTTATCGACTACATCATCTTGGGTCGTTACGATGAGCCGCTGACACTGTCCGTCGGCGAACGCAAGCTGGTCGTGCGTCTGATACCTTTCGAGAACCGTCGTCACATTCTGGTATCGCAGGATGTCACCAACTTCGAGCGTCTGGACCAGATGCGACGCGACTTCATTGCGAACGCTTCACACGAGTTGCGTACGCCACTGACGGTCATTAACGGTTTCCTCGAGATCGCCGCCTCCGAGCCTGAAATCGACACTGCCACGCGGGCTCAACATCTGAAACTCATGGTCGAGCAGGGGCAGCGTATGCAGCATCTTGTTGAAGACATGCTCGTGCTGACGCGCCTGGAGTCCATGGACTATCCGGTGCGCGAAGAAGTCGTCGACATGCAACGACTGCTGGAACAGGTCGAAGGTGAGGTCATGGCGCTGTCCGGTGGACGTCATCAGATTACGGTGGCTTCCGATGGCCCTGACCTGAAGGGCAGTACCGAGGAACTACGAAGTGCGATTGGCAACCTGGTATCTAATGCTGTGCGGTACACCCCCGACGGCGGCCGCATCACGATTGAA
>CAZXRS010000011.1:0-21066 GCA_964642635.1 uncultured Bifidobacterium sp.
CCATTATCAGCGTCTATTTTTTTGACCTCGGCGCGGACATAACTGTCGGCCACCGAGCCTTCTTTTCCTGATGCCTGCGGCTGTTCGTGCTCGCCAGCCAGGGCCGGCACGGCCAGTGCAAACAGCAGCGTGAGTGTGATGCCGGTATTCATGGTGGTATTCCTTTCGTTCACTGATGTCCGTCATGCGAATGCGGCTTGCGCGCTCTGAGCTCGGTCGGTGAAGCGGCGGACTCCGTGGGCATGGCTTGCCCGCCTGCCGATGAGGACTTTGCCGCTTCAGGCAAATCCCCCTTCCATTCCCAAGCGACGCTACCGGTTGGATGACGGTACCAGCCCGGGTCGCTGTAATCGCCGGCTTTCTGATCTTTACGAACCTTGATCAGCGTGAACATGCCGCCCATCGCGATACTGCCGAACGGGCCCTGCCCGGTCATCATCGGCAGCGTGTTGTCGGGCAAAGGCATCTCCATCTCGGCCATGTCGTTCATGCCCTTGTCACCCATCACCATGTAATCAGGCACCAGCTTGTTGATCTTCTCAGCGATGCCGCGATGATCGACGCCGATCATGGTCGGTACGTTGTGCCCCATCGGCCCCATCGTATGGTGCGATTTGTGGCAATGCAGCGACCAGTCGCCGGGCTCGGTCGCGTCGAATTCGAAAGCCCGCATCTGGCCCACGCCAATATCCACGGTCACCTCGGGCCAGCGCGATGCCGGCGGCGTCCATCCGCCATCAGTGCCGGTGACGACAAACTCGTGACCGTGCATATGGATAGGATGATTCGTCATCGTCAGATTGCCGACGCGAATGCGTACACGGTCGCCCTGCCTCACCTTCAGCGAGTCGATGCCCGGGAAGACCCGGCTGTTAAAGCCCCACAGATTGAACTCGGTCATCGTGTTGACCTTGGGTGTCTTGCTGCCCGGCTCAACGTCGAAACTGTTCAGCAGGAACACGAAATCGCGATCGACGCGCATGAAGTCCGGGTTCTTCGGATGGGTGACCCAAAAGCCGTACATGCCCATCGCCATCTGCACCATCTCGTCAGCATGGGGGTGATACATAAACGTACCAGCGCGGCGCGCGATGAACTCATAGATGAAGGTTTTCCCGGGCGGGATAGCGGGCTGCGTAAGACCAGCAACACCATCCATGCCATTCGGTAGCCGTTGCCCGTGCCAGTGCACACTGTGAGGCTCTGGCAGGCGGTTGGTGACGAAAATGCGCACGCGATCACCCTCCACGACCTCAATAGTGGGGCCCGGTGACTGCCCGTTGTAGCCCCACAGGTTCACCTTCATGCCAGGCGCAAATTCGCGCAGCACGGGCTCGGCGACCAGATGAAACTCCTTTACACCCTGGTTCATGCGCCAGGGCAGTGACCAGCCATTGAGGGTGACGACGGGATGGAAAGGACGCCCATTGGGCGGCAAGGGTGGCGGCACCGTGTGCGGTCCGGCAGCCACCGCGAGTTCTGGTAGCGACGCGGCCGCGACGCGATTCACTATGCCGGCACTAATCGTGGCAACGCCGGCGTTCATCAGAAAATCTCTGCGCGAGACCATGTCGTACTCCTTTGATTAGTGCGGTGCTACCGTCGGGACGAACGGCAGGGGCGCAGCGAAGGCGGAACCTGTTGCATTCGCGCCGCCGTGTATAGCGAACTGCAACTCACTGTCGGCAATCCAGAAATCGCGCTGTGCATCGATCGAGGCGGTGACGCTGGTGATTTGTGCGCGTGCGTCGCTGAGCAGTTCGAACACACTGGCCAGCATGCCGTTATAGCGCAGCAGCATCTCGTCGGACATACGCTTCCTGAGGGGAACGATCTCGTCGCGATAACAGCGCGCGACATCGTACTTTGCGCTACGAAGTGAGTTCAGTTCGCGTACCTGCGACTGAGCACGCAAAGCGATATCTGCCGTCCGCTGCAGCGAGCTCATGTACGTCGCTTCGGCACGGCGAACCCGCGCCTGCCCCCAGTCGAATAGGGGCAAAGACAATTCGATCGCATAGCCATCAACGCGCGGTGCAGTGCTGTCACTTCGGTTCTGATATCCGAGCTCAAGCACATTCACATATCGCGTGGCGCGGGTCAGCCCCAGAGAGCGTGCGGTGGACTCGCTCTCCAGCGTCGCAACCTTGACGTCCAGACGCTGCTGCAGCGCCAGACTTTCAATATCGTGGGCGGAAACCAGTTCCTCTGGCAGCACAGGCAGGCGTTCTGGCAATCGAAAACTCAACTGCGAGCCCGACAGCCCCATCGCGCGCGCCAGCGCCTCGCGTTTCGCGAGTAGGTTGTGCCTTGCCTGTACCTGCTGCGCGGCGATTTCGGCATGGAATACCTGCTCGCGTGCTTCATCGAGCTTGTTCCAGTTGCCCACTTTCGCCATTTGCTGTGCCAGTTCAGCACTAGCTTGCGCGGCCAGTGCCGCTTGCCCAACATAGGCAAAGGTCTGCTCTGCGGCGACCGCGTCGAACCAGGCACGACGCGCATCTGCCGCCAGCCGTACGATATTCAAAGCCGTCTGCAACTGCGCCTGTTCGAAACGTCGCTGCTCGATCGCCTTACGCATCGGCAGCGTTAGCAGCCCCCCAAGGTCGAACAGTACCGAGCGATCGATCTCGGTACTACCAGCACCATTCAGGCGGCCAAATGAAACACGAGGATTGCGTAGGGTGCCTGCCTGCGCGAGATCGGCATCAGCAATACCCAGGTCCGACAACGCGACCTGCACACGCGGATTGTTCAGCAGTGCAAGCTGAACGGCCCCATCGACAGTCAGAGGCTGAGCCAGCCATTCATCTATGCGCGAACGCGCATTCACATCAGCCGTTACGACGGTCTGCCCGATGCGTGCTTGCGTCAATTGATTGACCTGCGACATGCCGCCATCCGGCGACACGTTCGCGCATCCGGCGAATAGAGCCGGCAGTATCACTGCGACCCACACAGATTTTCGTTGAATCATGACATTCCTCACGACCTGTGACTGCGCGTGGACGAGTCCACACGCGATGACTCCGCGAGCTAGGCCGCGGCAGGATGGGATCAGGCAGTAAGGAAACGAGGTGGCCGCTCAGGACCATCAGTGAGGAAGGCAACAGCAGGCATGCTGAGAGAGGCGTACGAGACCCTGGCGATCGCCGGGTCAAAACGGTATCTACTCACCGACGGCAGGGCCGACGCGGCCATCAGGCAGCATTTCGCGCCTTCATGGCAGTGAGCCTTGGCCTGTTGGGGCGTATGCGACTTCGCAGGCTTGCCTGCCTTTTTTTTCAGCGGCTTGTCGTGCGTTGCGTGCGCACCGTGCTGGTGCGGGACGCCTATGGCATGCGCGAGCTGCATAGTCCGCATGTCGCTCGGCGAGGTCATTTGCGCGGCATGCTTGGCGGACATCCCCGCAGAACGCACCATAGACGCGCCGGCCTGCAGCGGAAGCAGCAGGCACAAGAGCAAGGCAACGGTGGTTCTGAAAGTTGAACTCATGGGCGAAATATACCCAGAATCGCCACGAGGTGGCAAGCTTGAACCCGGCGCAGCGGGTGATGATCCCAGCCTGGCGAAAAGATCGGCGCGGCGCATCCTCATGCTCAATTGACTACATCATGAGCTCGACCGACAACGTACTGCACTACTCGACAGTGAATTCGAGCGTTTGACGCGAGCAATAGAGCGTATTGATGTAATACATGTCGAAGCGCGTACCGTTCTCTGCATTGGCGCGCAGACGTATGCTGTGCCGTCCGACGATATCGCCCTCTTCATCACGAACCGCGAGCTTCAGTCGACCGCGAAAAGGCTTGGTGCTTTTGTTCACCAGAATACCGCCGATATTGTAATCAACGCAGAAAGCGCGCTTGACGACGATATCCGGATTATTGGTCTCCAGCGTCTCATAGCCTGCCAGCGCCGTGACAGGCGCCAGCAGTGAAAGCAGCAGCACACATTTTCCGAGGTACTTCATCTCATTCTCCCCTGCGCGCGCATGAGCCATAAACACGCTACGCTATGGTGAATGTATCGGCTCGGTGCGCGAAAATTTTAGGGAAGCGACCGGTCAGGGGAACCGCACCCAGCCCTTAGTCGGTCCGCTCGGTTCGACAGCTTTCGGCGCAGACTGAACTTCTGGTGCATGTGCGACTGGTGACTCGGGTTTTTCAGGCATTCCCGACGAATGGTGACTGGTGATCAGCCACTGACCATTGATCTTTTTGTACGAAAACGAATAGCGCGCCTTAACCGATGCACCATCCGAGAAGCGGAAAGTGTAGAGGCCCGCATCCGTGGCGCTGTTGCAATCAACGTCAATGATGCGATCGTCGATGTAACCCTGCGGACGGCGCTGCAGGAAGTGCATGAAATAGTCTTCCTTTTCAGCGACAGTGAAACGAGCGCGATTCGATACGGTGGGCAGCAAAACAGATTCGGGCGCGTAATTAGCGACCACTTTTTTCGGGTCTCCCGATCGCAGTGATGCGTTCCAGCGGTCGAACAACGCAGCGATCTCGGACTTCAGTGGCGGATTGCATGCCTCCGCCAAGGGTGCCGTTTCTGTCGACACCGCCGGTGCCGCGGCAGACTGAACCGGCTCCGGGTGGTCGTGAACAGCGGGTGCGTTTTGAGCGACGGGCGCGTCATGCGATGCGTGTGAGTTCTGGGCACCATGCGAATCATGTGCGCTCGCAGCAGCAGCTGGCTGGTCATGCGCGCTATGAGTAGCCACCGCCGGCGCCGAAGCTGCGGGCAATGAAGCCTTCACGCGAGCGCGTTTGGTCGGGGCAATCGCGGCCGGCACTGCAGGAGCGGCGTGGCCATCATGGGCGTCGACTGCTGCTGCAGGTGCGGCCGGTGCCGCGGGTGTATCGTGCGCTGCATGCGGTTCAGCTGCCACGGGTGCCGGTGCATCGTGCCCTGCATGCTCATCAGCAGCTGCTGCGGCAGGGGCAGCGTGATCTGATGCTCCCTGAGTCGCAGCGACAGCTGCTGCAGCCGCAGCACGATCCTTGACCCGCACACGGGATACAGGGGCTAATGTCGGTGGGACCGGAACGCTATGTGCGTCGTCATGACCACCCGCTGCGTGTTTGGTATCTGCCGCAGGTTTTACCTCGGCCTTGGATTTCTTGCGCTTGGGCTTCGGCTTGCGCGGCTCTGCCTTCGCAGCTGGCTCATCCTTAGCGGCTGTCGCAGCATCGTGAGCAGCTGCCGGCGCCGGAGCATCGTCTTTTTTTGCCGCCGCTGGTGGCGCGGCGTGGCCCTCTTTCGCATGCGCACCACTGGGTGCAGGCGCAGCGTGGTCGTCGTGATGCGCGTCATTGGCCATCGCCGGCATACAGCCGAATGCGACACTGAGTGCAATCAAAGCGATTTTTTGAATGTTCATCATGGCAGTCCTTTATTGAACGCCGCTCGCCTTTTGGGCGAAGTTATCAAATAGGTATTTGAATTAGCCTTTTCGGCGAGTGTTACACCCGCCTGGGTTTACAGATAAACCCTCGTTGTTCATTATCGGTGCGGGCGCGGATTTCTGGAGTCCGACGCGGAAATTTTTATTAGCGGCACTCATGTTCCGCATGTATCGTACCGATTAAACGATCTGGAAGGTCTGCCTTTCTAGCAGGCTTGTTATTATTTTTATCAATGTCATCGCAGCAGACGTATTATCTGCGCACGTAGCATCAAACAGATAGGAGAAAAACATGTCGGACAAGATCCTTCAATCCCTGGCCGATGAGCTGCACGCAGCAGACTGCCCGTGCTGCTCACCATCAGCTGTCACCACGGGTGGCACTTCACGCCGCCAGTTCCTGGCTACCGGCGCCGCCGTTCTGGCGGGCGGACTGATCGGCTTCGTGCCGGGTCGTTCCGAAGCCGGCGGCGGTAACTATGAAGCCATGCTGGTGAACTGTATCGATCCGCGTTTCACGACGCTGAGCTGGCAGTATATGGGCCTGCTGTCAGGCGTCGACCGTGAGAAGCTGGGTGACAACTACAGCCAGTTCGTGGTCGCTGGTGGCCCGATCAGCGCCATCCATCCGAAGTTCGCTGCCTGGCACAAGACTTTCTGGGACAACCTGGATATCACCGTCGGCCTGCACCACATCAAACGCGTCGTAGCGGTGACGCACCGCGATTGCGGCGCGGCCAAGCTGGCGTTTGGCGCCGACAAGGTCGCAGAGCGCGAGTCGGAAACTGTCGCACATGCTGAGGCACTGATTGCGTTCCGCAAGGAAGTCAACACGCGTCAGCCCAAGCTGTCGGTGATCACCGGCATCATGGACCTGAACGGCCGCGTGGACCTGATCGGCTAAAGATCAATTCTGCGGTAGCACGAATAAAAATGCCGGGACGCGATGTCCCGGCATTTTTTTTACTGATGCCGTCAGCGCTTATTTACGACCAGCCAGATATTTGACGCCTCGCGGGCCGTAGCTTTCGGTATGCGGCACATTGGCTGCAAGATGAAAGGTATCGCCGGGACGGCAATGCGTCTCTCCCTGTTCGGACACAATGGTGATTTCGCCCTCAAGTATCAGCGCTCGCGCCTCGAAAGGATGCGTGTGCGTATCCAGCGAGCCCGGCTCGCGCTCAACCATCACCACCGTTTCAAAGCCGGCAGACGCCAGCAGATGCCTGAATTCTGTTTCCGTCATTGCTTTCACCCTTCAGCGTTTCTCGACCAGCTTGACCAGCGTTAGCAGCGTCTGATTGATCGGCGTTGCTATGCCATGTAAGCCGCCGCACCTAACCACATACCCGTTCAAATAATCGATCTCGTTCGGTTTACCACGCGCGACATCCTGTGCAGTCGATGAATACTGGCCCGCCATGGTCTGCGCAATGCGACGTGTGGCTTCATGCGCATCACCGGGAATACTTAGGCCATCGGCCTGCGCTACACGCAGACATTCATCCACGACCGCAGCCATCAATTCTGGTACGCCCTCGACCTCTACCAGCTGACCATACGGCTTTTGCGTGACGGCCGAGAGTGCGTTATACGCGCAGTTAACCACCAGCTTGGCCCACTGAGCTCCGCGTACATTGTCGGATAGTTGTACCGGAACGCCCGCCTTCGCAAAGGCTTCGGCGATGAGTTGAGCTGGCGGCGCATTGTCGATCACCAGCTCACCGCGGCCGTGGTGTTTCAGATGGCCGGGTCCGGCCATTTCAGTCGCGACGTAAACGACCGATGCCATCACGCTCTGCGGCAACACTTCGCGAAGAATGTCAGGATTTTCTACGCCATTCTGCAGTGACAGTACAACAGCATCCTTCGACAGAAAAGGAGCCATCACTCGCGCGCTCTTTTCGCTATCGGTCGATTTCACGCAGAACAGTACAACATCGGCACCCGACACAGCGGCCACATCAGTCTCTGCATCGACGCGCACCACTTCATCAAAAGTCTGCGTTTGTAGTCGCAGGCCATGCGCGCGTATCGCGTCGACGTGGGCAGCTCTGCCGATCAGCGTGACCGGCGAACCAGCACGAGCCAGCATACCGCCGAAATAGCATCCGACAGCACCAGCGCCAACGACCGCAAAACGAAGCGACTTGCCCGATTCCATGCTGCCTCCATTTTTCGAGCGCAGACTATAACCGATCGCTTTCCGGGCCGCAGGTATACTCGGCATACACACCTGACAACGGGAGCCACAATGACAACGAAAAGCCCGCGCAACGCACTGATAGCGCTACTGTGGTTACTCATATCCACTCCGACGCTAGCCGGCAACCTCAGCGGCACACGACAGATCGTGCTCTCGAATGCCAGCGGCGAACGTCATGTCATTGGCCAGGTTCAATTCTCCGACGCAGGCAAGGGCAAGAGCAGCTTTGAGGTCCAGATGAATGAAACGATGGAGGACTACTTTCTTGCGATGCGTCCTTTCCTCTGTCTGTCCGGCTCATGGCAGCGGTTGTGCTGGTTCCCGGTAAAAAACGAGCCGTCTATCATCAGTGATCAGGATCTGCTGCCGCTCGAATATGCGCTGATGTTTATGCGCTCCAAGCCGAAGGACTTGGCTATGAATCCCTTTAACGGCCTGTACTACAAACTAAGGCGCGATGGCGACAAGCTGGTTGGCAAGCTGTATGAAATCGATATGGAGCCGTTCATTGTTCCGGACAGCCGTCCGCCCGGTGAGCGCAAGCGCCCACTGAAGCCGGTGGATTTCAATGATGCCGATGCAGGGTCGAACTGGCTACCTATCTTGAGCATCGAGTAAGCGAGACGTTAAGTCTGCTCGGCGTCCATGTCGCCAAACACCTTCTGCGCCAAAGCAAACGCTGAGTTCGCCGCCGGCACACCGCAGTAGATGGCGGTTTGCAGTAGCGCCTCACCGATCTCTTCGCGTGACACGCCGTTATTCGATGCGGCGCGCAGGTGCAGCTTCAGCTCTTCTTCGCGGTTCAGCGCGACCATCATGCATATCGTCATGAGGCTGCGTGTGTGGCGCGGCAGACCCGGCCGAGTCCAGATCTCACCCCATGCATAGCGTGTGATCAGGTTCTGGAAGTCTTCGTTGAAGGCATTCAGATTGGACTGCGCACGGTCTACGTGCCGGTCGCCCAGCACCGCTCGCCGCACCTTCATTCCATTTTCATAGCGTTTGTCGTCGTCCATCGTTACTCGCCTAGGAGAGAAGGAAATGCTGTACTTGTTGGGTGAAGGCTTGCGCGGCCTCCCAGTTCGACAGGTGGGCAGCATTGAGCTCGACATAGCGCGCACGCGGAATAGATCTGGCGATCAACTCGCCATGCTCAGGCGGCGTTGACTTATCGTGCTTGCCACCGATAACCAGTGTGGGCGCCGAAATGCGCCCGAGGTCAGCGCGCTGATCCATGTCACGCACTGCTGCGCAGTTTGCTGCATAACCTTCGACAGAGGCGGCCATCAACATAGCCTTGACGCGCTCGACCTGTGTCGGCGCATTTGATAGAAAATCGGCAGTGAACCAGCGATCAAGCACCGCATCAATCACTGACTGCATACCCCCCTGCCGCACTTGATCGATACGCGCGTTCCACATCTCGGGCACACCGATCGCAGCACTGGTATTGCACAGCACGAGACGATCAATCCGGTCGGGCGCATGAATGCCAAGCCAGATACCGGTCATGCCCCCCATCGATAAACCACAAAAATGCGCACGCGGTATGTTCAAGTGATCGAGCAGGGCGACCACATCGCCACCCAACTGCGCTATCGAGTACGGCCCCGCAGTGACATCAGATTGCCCATGACCACGCGTGTCATAGCGAAGGACACGAAAATGCTCCAGCAGCGCGGCTTGTTGCGGCAACCACATGTCGAGCGTCGTACCCAGCGAGTTCGATAGCACGAGTACCGGCGCGTGAACATCGCCCTCGATTTCGTAATGTAGTTTCCCTTTTCCTGTGTTCGCGAAAGGCATCGTGACTCCGAAAAATTTTCTCAGGACTTGCGCTGCTGATGGACAGCAAGCACGCGATCCACGAAGGCGGCGGACTCACCAGCATAGCCTTGCGGATCGAACAGCGCGATCAGACGTTCCGGCGTCAGCCTATTCACCAGGTTCGTGTCTGACTGTAGTACCTGCAACAAGCTGCGTCCCTGCGCGAGTGCGGCGTGACAAGCGGCTTCGACGATCTCATGCGCTTGCGCGCGACCGAAATGATCAGCGAGCGCGAGCGCTACCGGTTCGGCCATCACTAAGCCCTGTGTGGCATCAATGTTCGCCCGCATGCGCTCTACGTTAATACTCAAGCCTTCGATCACTTCACGCATCTGCGTAAGCGCCCCTGAGGACAAGGTGGCGATCTCGGGTAAGGTATCCCATTCCGCCTGCCAACCACCCAGCGCACGTTCATGTTCGTTCGGCATGCCGGACAGCATCGTAGATACCAACGCCGGCACGCGGGTGGCTGCAACGAGCGTCGCGGCGCAACCGACCGGATTGCGCTTGTGCGGCAAGGTCGATGAGCCACCTCGTCCGACAGCAATGGGCTCCGATAATTCCGCTACCTCGGTCTGGCTCATCAATGCGATGTCGAGTGCAATTTTCCCCAGGGTGCCGGTCATCAAACCGAGCACCGTTGCGAACTCGGCGACGCGATCGCGATGCGCGTGCCAAGGCATGTCGGGCAAGGGAAGTTCAAGTTCATGAGCCAGCGCATGCGCAACCGGTAAGCCGCGATCACCCAGTGCCGCCAAGGTGCCGGCGGCACCGCCGAATTGCAATACACACAGACGCGCACGCATCTCTGTCACTCGTTGCTGGTGCCGCATGACTGCATCTAGCCAACCGGCAGCTTTCAGACCAAAACTGATAGGCAGCGCATGCTGCATCCAGGTACGACCTATCATCGGTGTGTCGCGATAACGGTGCGCCAGATGGGCAAGCGCATCAGCCAGTTCGGCGAGATCTATCGTGATCAGATCGATCGCGTCACGAAGTTGCAATACCAACCCCGTGTCGATGATGTCCTGACTGGTCGCACCACGATGCACGTGACGCGCAGCCTCGCCATCGACGGCAGCAACGCGCGCCGTAAGCTGCTTCACCAGCGGTATCGCCAGATTACCGGCGCTGCGAGCTGCCTGTGACAGTGCATCGAGATCGATCAGTTGAACTTTGCAGCATCGCTGCCAGGGTTCGACGGCGGCTTCGGGTATCAGGTCTGCGGTCGCCAGCGCACGCGCGAGTGCAGCCTCGACATCAAGCATGCGCTGCACGCAGCTTTCGGCAGAAAACACTCGGGCCATGCTGTCGCTAGAGAACATCGGAGAGGTCAGTGCGTGCACGGGCATGAAGGATCCGGTTCAGAATTCAGATATCGAAGAAGACGGTCTCGGCATCACCACCACCGCCGAGCACGACATTCCATTCGAGAACGCCAGCACTGCCGGCAACGGGTCTGGCGATTAATGTAGCCCGACGCTCTGCCGGTACTTGTTGCATCACGAAATCATCGTCATGCGCATCGCCAGCGAAATACATACGCGTCGACAGCTGTTTCAGCAGCCCGCGCGCAAATACATTCACCATCACGTGCGGCGCTTGCAACTGACCATTCAGGCCGGGCACCCTGCCCGGCTTGATCGTCGCGAAGCGAAATCTGCCTTCGGCATCCGTCGCACAGCGACCGAAGCCGTGAAAACCTGGCGTCGCTTCGCGTGCATCATCGGGATGGGCGTACACGCCATCGGCATTAGCCTGCCAGATTTCAATCACGCCATCGGGAACGATTTCGCCGTGCGCATCGATCACACGGCCTTCAATGATGATTCTCTCGCCGGAGACACTGGCTGCCGCGAGCTCGGTGGTGTTCAGCCAGTCCAGCCCGATGTGCAAGTAAGGGCCGACGGTTTGCGACGGCGTTAATCCATGCTTCATCTCATTTCTCCATCGGCGTTGCATCGCGTCCGCGTAGCACGATGTCGAAGCGGTAACCCAGCGCTTGCTCGGGCACAGTCAGATCGAGATCAAATTGCGAGATCATCCGGTGCCGCGCGCTCTCGGGCACGCTGTGATAAATCGGATCGAATGCCAGCAACGGATCACCGGGAAAATACATCTGTGTGACCAACCGCGTTGCGAAAGCGTTGCCGAACAGCGAGAAGTGAATATGCGCGGGTCGCCAGGCATTCGGATGATTACGCCAGGGATACGCGCCGGGACGAATGCTAACGAAACGGTAGTGCCCCTCCGCGTCGGTCATCACACGACCAGCGCCACTGAAATTCGGGTCGAGTGGTGCGTCATGCTGGTCACGCTTATGCAAGTACCGCCCAGCCGCATTCGCTTGCCAGATCTCAACCAGTGTATGCGGCACGGGCCGACCATCCTCATCCATCACACGGCCAGACATGATGATGCGCTCGCCCAGCGGCTCGCCGGCATGCTGACGGGTCAGATCAGCGTCTTCAGGACGCAGCCTGTCATGGCCAAACACCGGGCCCGTCGTCTCCGACAAGGACTGCGGTAGCAAGATCAGTGGTCTGGACGGCGATCGCGTGACAGTCGATGCGTAGCCGGGATACAGGTAATCGGAATGGCTGCCGGGCGCCGGGCGCCGGTAAGCCTTGGGGGCTGACATCGTGTCTCCTCGTGTCGGGGTGCTTATTGCGTGCTCTTACTGCAGGATTTTCGCCGATGCAGCCCAAATTGGGAACTTATGCCTCGCTTCTCGTCGATGAGACCGCATTGAATGCTCCGCTAGCAGCGGCTTGCCTCAGGGAAATAGAGCGCGCGCCGCCCCCGTAAAAAGTCTTATCTAGGCAATAAGAATGGACCTAATTGTCAGAACTACACAACAAATCGGTGGAATTCGCGGCTTAGGAAATGAAAGCTCGCCACTCCGGAACAAGGAATTGTCAAAAGAATATCAAATTCCGTTACGGTAATGGTGTGCCGCGACCCAATGATTTGCCCGAATAACCGGCGGCCAACCCTCAGGCACATCGCCCATTTGCAAGCTACCTTTTTCAGTGACTCGACCATGCAGAACATTTCCAGTGCCTTTTCCCACCCTGCGCCAGCAACTTCCGATTCCGAGCAATCCGATGGTGCGCACGCAGACAACCCACCGCCGCGACCTTTGACCATTGCTGAGGAAATCGACGCGTTGACCGATCCCAGTTTCATGACCTCGCTCGCGCGCGGACTGGCAGTCGTAAAGGCCTTTAGCGACCAACGCCGCGCCATGACGATTGCGCAACTCAGCCACAAGACTGGTATACCTCGCGCTGCGGTACGCCGCTGCCTGTACACACTAAAGCAACTCGGCTATGCGGATTCCGAGGCCAATAATTTTTATCTGAAACCGAAGATCCTTACCCTCGGCTACTCTTACCTGTCATCGACGCCACTGACGGTTGCCGCTCAGCCCTGCCTGAACCAATTGAGTCGCACACTCAATGAATCTTGCTCACTCGCAGTGCTTGAAGATGGCGAAGTACTTTACATCTCACGCTCGCAGACCTCGAGGGTCCTATCGGTGGCACTCAATGCAGGAAGTCGTCTTCCCGCGTATTGCACCTCGCTGGGACGAGTGCTACTCGCGGGCCTGCCCGAGTCGGAACTCGATCGGTACTTTGCTGGCGTCAAACTGGTAGCGTACACCGACCGAACGGTGGTGTCGGAACAGAAGCTGCGTGAAATTATTGCGGATGTACGCCAACGAGGGTACTCCATCGTCGAAGAGGAACTCGAAATCGGTCTACGCTCGATAGCGGTTCCTGTTCGAGGTGCTTCCGGCTCCACAATGGCAGCTCTGAACATTGGTGCACAGGCTACGAGGATAGCGCGCACACTGGTCGAACACAGCTTCCTTCCGGCACTGCTGAATGCAGCAAGCGAATTGTCCGTGCTAATGCCCTAATTCATACTGGTGCGGGCGACTCGTCCGCACGTTGCCGGAACTCGCGCGGCGATAAGCCAGTGGACCGCCGGAAGAAGCGAGTGAAATAGGCGGGATCGACAAAGCCAAGCGCATCTGAAATTTCACGAATAGTCATCGCTGTGTAGACGAGTTCACGGCGTGCTTCAAGTGCTAGCCTGGCGTGAATCATTTCAAGTGCTGAACGTCCTGTCTGCGCGCGACACAGTGCGTTAAGGTGCGCGGCGCTGATACCGACATGAGCGGCGTAATGTGCCAATGGCAGGTGCTCGCGAAAACGACGCTCAACTTCTGCGAGAAACCGCGTCAAGTGGCCACTCGCACGGACTGCCACCGTGTTACCGGCACCGCGCGCAGACAACCTGAGCAAGCTGGCCAGCGCAGCCACCGCGAGCGATTCAAGCATGAGCCCGCGGTGCTCGCGCTGGGCATCGTACTCAACAGCCAGCATTGCCAACAGTGTCGTGATGCCTTCATGCTCTCGCCACAACGACGGGTCACACACCTGGGGCGCGCTCATCGCCATCACCTGTCTGGCCAGTTCACCCTCGGCGCGTGTCAGCAGCGGATACGCGATCGTGATCACCATCCCCTCAGCGCCACCCGAAAACCGAAATCCATGCACGCTGTGACGCGGCACCAGCACCATACCTCCTGCACCTAGCCTGACCTGCGCATCATCCAGCACGCAGCGCGCCTGACCTTCGCGCAGCCAGAGTAACTGGAACAGGCCCGAATGCCGGTGCGGCTTGATCTCCCAATTGTGCAAGCGGCTGCGGTCAGCAATCGACTCAACGTGGATCAGATCGGGAGTCGGCCAAGCCTGCGCCTCGCCATAGAGCTCGTAGCTGGGGATGGGTCTGAGCTCGTCCTGTCGATGAACCATGAGTGGCCAGTTAGTAGAATTTTAAAATCCTCCAAATGTACAAGTTTCTATGAGGTTCGTCTATTCCATCAGCTCGCCATTCCACCCACACTCACAGCGCTTACACCCCATAACGATCAGGGCCCGGAGCCCGCTGGAGACAAGACCATGAAAACCCAGGTTGCCATCATCGGCGCGGGGCCGTCAGGCTTACTGCTGGGCCGACTGCTAGAACTGCAAGGCATTGACACCGTGATCGTCGAGGCAAAATCGCCGGAGTATGTACTGTCACGCATTCGTGCCGGCGTACTTGAACAGGGCACGGCTGACTTGTTGCGTGAGGCGCGCGTCGGCGAGCGTATGGATCGCGAAGGCATGATTCACAACGGTTTCGCGCTATCTTTTTGCGGGCAACTGAAACGCGTAGATCTGAAAGCCTACTCAGGCGGTAAAACCGTGATCGTGTACGGCCAGACCGAAGTGACGAAGGATCTGATGGAGGCTAGAAAAGCAGCCGGCTCACCAACCTTCTATGAAGCGCAGGATGTCGCAGTGCATGACTTCGACAGCGATCATCCGAGCGTGAGTTTCGTCGTCGACGGACAAACGCAACGTATCGAATGCGATTACATCGCCGGATGTGATGGTTTTCACGGTGTGTCGCGTAAGTCTGTCCCATCAGATCGCATCAAACTATTTGAACGTGTATATCCGTTCGGCTGGCTTGGCATCTTGTCACGCACGCGGCCAGTGTCCCATGAGTTGATTTATGCGAATCATGAGCGAGGTTTCGCTCTGTGCAGTATGCGCTCCGACACCCTGTCGCGCTATTACGTGCAATGCTCACTGGACGATAAGGTAGATGAATGGTCCGACGACCGCTTCTGGGATGAATTGCGCGCGCGCCTGCCGCAAGAGACTGCAGATGCAATGATCACCGGACCATCGATTGAGAAAAGTATCGCACCCCTACGTAGCTTCGTTGCGGAGCCCATGCAATTCGGCCGCATGTTCCTCGTCGGCGATGCAGCGCATATCGTGCCGCCCACCGGCGCCAAAGGCTTGAATCTGGCTGCCAGCGATGTGCATACACTGTATCAGTTGCTGCGACGTCGATACCGTGAGGGCCGCACCGACCTGCCAGCAAAGTACTCTGAGATTTGTCTTCGACGTGTATGGAAGGCCGAGCGCTTCTCTTGGTGGCTGACCTCGCTGCTGCATAAATTCTCGGACGACCCTTTCAGCCAACGCATTCAGGAAGCCGAGCTTGCCTATTACACCCACTCCGAAGCGGGACTAGCAACGATTGCTGAGAACTATGTCGGTCTGCCCTACGAACCCGTGGAATGATGCCGATCCGGCAAGTCAAGTAGCATTCTCTGGCCGAATGCGATACAGTCAATTCGCTTATATATTTGTACACCTATGACGCCATCAGTCTCCATCTCTGCTCAGGACATAAATCTGAATAGTTTGCGCGCCAGTTGCTCGGCCTGCAGCATGCATCAGCTTTGCCTGCCAATGGGACTAGGTGAATCCGACATGCAGCGGCTCGACCAGATCATCGGCCGACGTCGCAAAGTGCCAAAACACGCGCTGCTATACCGAATGGACGATCCGTTCACGAATCTGTATGCGATACGGCTCGGTCACTTCAAAACCTATCAGGTCAGTCCGGCAGGCGAGCATCACATCACGGGATTTCAGATGGCCGGTGAGTTACTCGGCATGGATGCCATCAGCACCGAGCGCCACCACTGCGATGCGATGGCGCTGGAGGACAGCGAAGTGTGCGAGATTCCGTTCGCGCGCCTGGAAGAATTGTTTGGCACGATTCCCACCCTGCTACATCACTTCCACCGAATGATGAGCCGCGAGATCACTCGAGAGCAGAACGTGATGCTCTTGCTGGGCAATATGCGTGCAGAGCAGCGCTTTGCCGCCTTCCTCGCTAACTTGGCCTCACGCTATGCGGCACGCGGCTACTCGTCAACCACCTTCCAGCTGCGTATGTCGCGCGAGGAAATCGGTAATTACCTCGGACTGACCATAGAGAGCATTAGCCGACTATTGTCTCGACTGAAAAAGCAGGGATTGCTGCGAGTAGCAAATCGCGAGATCGAGTTACTGCAACCGGAGCGCCTGCGCGCGATCGCGGCCGGCACCGAAGCCTGCGAGTCTTGAAACACGCAGCGCCCGGTCACTACACTGGGCGCCACCGAATATCAAAACGGATGCTGCTGAACAGAGTTTTCCGTCTTGACCAGATAGAGACTGATCATGCTGGCGATGGAGCAGACAGTCCAGAAAAAGAAGAACCCAATCGTGTACGCTGCAATGGGCTCGAAATCCAGATGACCGCCAACCAGCATCAGGTCAGTTGGATCAAACACCGAAAAGAACAGTCCTTCCGCCATGGTGGCTGACAGGAACGACGGCCACAGTACGGCCATTGCCAGTTTGAGCATTGGTCTTCCTCCCTCGGTCCCATCGATCATGCGATCACTCTCATTCACGCGGGACATTTACGCATCCTTGGCCTGCTCATCGAGCGGCCGGATATCTATACTTTTTTCTGCTGGCCACGACCAGCTTCCATTCAGTCGCCAGCGCCGCTCTGCATCTTCGAGCTGCACCTGCCAGTGAGCCCGTTCAAGCAGAGGAATCTGCACCTTGAATTCACCGGCATCATTCGCCTGCACTGAGTGCCGGATATCTTTGCCTGGCACGGTCGGATGCACCAACAGCACAGTCACAGCGCCTGCCTGCTTCAAACCTTGCAAGCGACCCGTCAAGACACCGTTGGCGGCATCATAACGCAGGTAGGCGCTCAAACCGAGCGCCGCAGCAGCACGATCGCGGCGCAAGTCCTGATTGATGGCTTTGCCCTGCTTATAGTAATCATCGACGACCAGTGCGTCCGCGCCGGAAAACGAGATCCACATGGTGATGAAGCCGGCCACTAGTACAGTGAACGGACCTGCCATGAGCAGCCAGGGCCAAGGATGGCGATACCAGGGTTTTGCGTCGTTGGAATTCATGGGCACAGTATGCATGATCGGTTTGTTTATCGAGGTACGAAGAACACCGCTTTTTCTTTGACCATCACCTCTGGGTTGTCGATGGTAGTCAGTGTGAAATAAATCTTGTTCGAGCCCTTCTCACCCTTACCTTCATCGACGCGCACCGACACTGGCACCGCACGGGATTCAGTGGGTCCGAGAACAATCTCAGAGTGTCCTTGAACATGCAGCGTATCGATACCGCCAACGCTGAGCCTATAGGCATGGGACTCCTCGCTGGTATTCATGATCTGAAGACGGTATACATTTTCGATCTTACCGTCCTCAACCTCTCGACCCATCGAGCCGCGGTCACGGATGACATCCATCTTCAGCGGCGTTCGGGTGAGCAGCGTACCAAAAAACACGGTCACGATGACCAGCAGAATCGCGCTGTAGATCAGGACGCGCGGGCGAAACATATGCGACAAAATCTGTTTCGATGACCAGCGGTATTTCATCGCATGATCAGTCCAGAAACGAACCAAGCCGCGTGACGCGCCAATCTTGTCCATCACGGAATTACATGCATCAACGCAGGCGCCACAACCTATGCACTCATACTGCAGGCCCTTACGGATGTCGATGCCAGTCGGGCATACCTGAACGCACATGGAGCAGTCGATGCAATCGCCCAACTGCTTACCTGCATCCGGGTTCGACTTGCTGCGCGCACCGCGCGGCTCACCGCGTTCCACATCATAGGTGATGATCAGTGAATCCTTATCGAACATCGCGCTCTGGAAACGTGCGTAAGGACACATGTATTTGCAGACCTGTTCGCGCATCCAGCCCGCATTCCCATACGTTGCGAACGAGTAGAACAGTACCCAGAACCATTCCCACGGTCCGAGAGACATCACGGTGATTTCATGAGCCAGTTCGCGAATCGGCGTGAAATAACCGACGAAGCTAAAGCCAGTCCATAACGCAAACATGGCCCAGACGGTATGCTTGGCCGTCTTTCGCGACAGTTTTTCAACAGACATCGGCTGACGGTCTAGCCTCATGCGCGCGCTGCGGTCACCCTCGATCTTGCGTTCGAACCACAGAAATATTTCGGTATACACCGACTGCGGGCAAGCGAAGCCACACCAGACACGACCAAAAATCGCCGTAAAGAGAAACAGTGAATAGGCACAGATAATCAGCAGCGCGGCCAGATAGATGAAATCCTGCGGCCAGAGCACGATACCGAAAATATAGAATTTACGCGCACCAAGATCGAACAGTACTGCCTGTCGGCCATTCCACTCGAGCCACGGGAATCCGTAAAAGATTAGCTGAGTCAGCCAGACGAAGAACCAGCGAAGACTGGCGTACCTGCCCGCAATCTCGCGCGGATAAATTTCTTTCCGTGCTTCATACATCTGTATGACAGCGACTTCGGGCGACGCGTTTTCCATCGGGTTTCCTGAGTGTGTTGCTAAAAACAATTCGGCGCTGCCGTCAGGTCAGCGCCGAACGTACTGCTAGGCAGTGATGAACATTCTACTGTGTCGCATTACTTCGCTGTCGAGGCTTGATCGGTCGAATTCGAAAGGCTCCAAACGTAGGCTGCCAGCAAATGCACCTTGGCTTCGCCAAGGAATTCGCCGAAGGCCGGCATGACATTGTTACGACCATTACGAATCGTTTCCGAGATCGTCGCAACGCTGCCGCCATAGAGCCAGGTTTTGTCCGTCAAATTTGGCGCGCCGACGGCCGTATTACCTTTGCCGTCTGCACCGTGGCAGGCTGCGCACGCGGCAAATTTCTCGCGGCCGAACGATGCCTTGATCGGGTCATGCGGTGAGTTCGACAGCGAACGCACAAAGTGAGCGACGTTCTCGATATCTTTCTCGCTACCGACTGCAGCACCCATCGGAGGCATCTGGCCGTGACGACCGTTCAGGATCGTGGTCTGAATCACATCGGGTTCGCCGCCGTGCAGCCAGTCTTTGTCGGTCAGATTAGGATAACCCTTGTTACCGCGAGCATCCGATCCATGGCAGGACGCGCAGTAAGTCAGGAACAGGCGCTCGCCCATAGCGTGGGCCTGGCTATCAGCGGCCAGCACCTTCAGATCGGTGGCTTTGTACTTGTCGAACAAGGGCCCGACTTCAGCATCTGCCAGCTTCATCTCTTCCTCGTACTGACCAGCAGAGCGCCAGCCCTTGATACCGCCGAAAGTGCCGAAACCCGGATACAGCACGAGATAGCTGATACCGAACACGATAGTGATATAGAACAGCCACATCCACCAGCGCGGCATGGGATTGTTGAATTCTTCAACGCCGTCATAGACATGCCCGGTGGTGCCGGCCTTTTCACCCTTGGGTACTACGACCTGCACCTTGGACTGCACCCACAGCAGCACCGCACAACCAATAATCGATAGCGCGACCAGCGCCGCCACATAGATGCCCCAAAAACCGTTGATGAAATCAGCCATTTTTCGGCTCCTGCTTACTAATGTTCATTTCCTCATCCGCGAAGGGCAGCATCGCTGCCTCATCGAAGTCCTGCTTGCGGTGTGCGACGAAGGTCCAGTAAACGATGCCGAGGAAAGTCAGCAGACTTACTAGCGTCATGATGCTGCGCGCATCCGATATGAAGGTGATGAAGTCCATACTTACCTCCGCGCTTTGATGAGCGTACCCAAGCCCTGCAGATACGCGATTAGTGCGTCCTGCTCTGTCTTGCCCTCAAGCTCTTTCGGCGCGACGGCAATCTCTTCGTCGGTGTAGCCATCACCTAGTCGCTTGAGTGCCTTGAGTTTGGGAACGATGGATTGCGGATCGAGTTGGGTCTGTGCGAGCCACGGATAGGCTGGCATATTCGACTCGGGCACCACATCGCGCGGATTGTTCAGATGCGCACGATGCCACTCGTCGGAGTAGCGTCCGCCGACACGCGCGAGGTCGGGGCCGGTACGCTTCGAACCCCACTGGAACGGGCGGTCGTAGACGAATTCACCGGCGACCGAGTAGTGTCCATATCGCTCGGTCTCGGCACGGAACGGGCGAATCATCTGCGAGTGGCAGTTGTAGCAGCCCTCGCGGACATAGATGTCACGGCCAGCAAGCCGTAGCGGGCTGTAGTGCGTCAACCCCGCACCGGGCTCGGTGGTGGACTTCTGGAAAAACAGCGGAACGATTTCCACCAGACCACCTACGCTGACGACTAGCAGCACCAGTACGATCAGTAGCCACGGCTTGCGCTCAATAGTATCGTGTGTGAGTTTCATTCAGATCTCTCCGGTATTACGCATGTGCGCCGAGTGCCGGGATACGAGTATCCGCCGGCTTGCTATCGATGACAGTCTTATAGGTGTTGTACGCCATCATGAGCATGCCAGACAGGTACAGCAGACCACCCACCATACGAATCACGTAGTACGGGAAGGTCGCCTTCACGCTTTCGACGAAGCTGTAGGTTAATGTGCCGTCGGCATTCACTGCACGCCACATCAGACCCTGCATCACGCCGGCGATCCACATCGATGCGATATACAGAACGATGCCAATAGTCGCAGTCCAGAAGTGAATCTCGATCAGGCGGGTACTCCACATTTCTGTCTTACCCGACAGCCGCGGCAGCAGGTAGTAGATCGAACCCATAGAGATCAGGCCAACCCAGCCCAGTGCGCCAGAGTGCACATGACCCACTGTCCAGTCGGTGTAGTGCGACAGTGAATTCACCGTCTTGATCGACATCATCGGACCTTCGAAGGTCGACATGCCATAGAACGACAGCGACACG
>CAZXRS010000012.1:0-20453 GCA_964642635.1 uncultured Bifidobacterium sp.
ATCGTCATCGGGCAAGCAGAGATCGCCTGAATCATGTCCTTGAGTCCTGCCTCGATACGCTTGGCAATCTCGATCTCGCCTTCACGTGTGAGCAGTTCGACCGAGCCCATCTCGCGCATGTACATACGCACCGGATCAGTAGTACGGCCGAAGTCCGAGTCGACGGTCTGCAATGCAGCTTCAGCAGCTGCTTCTGCGTCTTCATCATTGGCTACGGTCGCAACGTTATCCGACAGCAGCAGCGCCTCGGCATCTGGTGCGTGCTCATACACCGCGATACCCATGTCATTGAAGGTACCGATGATGCCCTCGATCGCTTCCGGATCGATGATGTTCTCTGGCAGGTGATCGTTGATCTCTGAGTGCGTGAGGAAGCCGCGGTCTTTACCAAGCTTGATCAGCGTCTTCAGCTTTTGGCGGCGACGCTCGAGTTCTTCCTCACTCGCTTCGGAGTCGGCAGCGAACGCATCTTTCAGGAATTGCTTCTCCCTGTTTTTGCGGTCACGTGCTTTGGCCTTGTCGACGGCCTTCATTTGCTCAGCGCGCTCAACGGCGTTGAGTTGCGCAATTTCGTCGCTCTCAGGCTGAAAATCGCGTGGCTTGCGACCACGACGACCTGGCACCTTGACCGCCGGCAGCACATAACCCGACGTATCGATCGCAGCCAGCGCAGCTGCGTCGGTCGTCTGCTTGACAGAAAGAATCTGATGCTCGCCCTTTGCGGGCGTCTTGGTTGCTGCAACCTTGGACGGTGACGCCTTGCCGGGCGCGACCTTCGACACGGTCTTGGTCGCTTTCTTGGCCGGGGTTGCGACTTTTGATTCGGTTTTCCTGGATGTCACAGAAACTTTCTTCGCTGGTGCCTTCGGCGCGACGGACGGCTTGGCTACCGCCTTGCCCTTCGCAGCACTTTTGCCCGGAGCCGCAGCTCCTTTACCGGGCTTCTTAGGCGCCTGCTTGGCAGCGGTTCCGGCCTTTGAGACAGCTTTACCGGCCGCTTTGTTCGCAACCTTCTTTGCTACCGGCGACTTCGGCTTGGCAGCCGCTGTCTTGGTCGACTTGGTAGCGACAGGTTTTTTGGTCGCAGGCTTAGCGGCAGGCTTCACGGGTTTTGCGGGCTTCTTTCCGCTGGCAGCGGAAGAGCGTGCAGGTGCGGGCTTGGCCGGCTTGGCCTTGGTTGCAGAATTCTTAATGGTTTTTTTGGTTGTCGCCATGGATCGATCCACCATAGGGAGTTAGCCGATGCTGCATAGGAATCCGGAGGGGTGGCCGCGCTGTCATTCAGCTCATGGGCAGATGGCTGCGTTTTCGCGCCCTGATGTCTGCCGCTTTTGGTGGCCTCCTGTCCGGCAGGAGCACTACTGTGAAACAGTCGTTGAGACTCGGTTATGCACAGCGTGAAAAGCCTTAGATTATAACACACTGGAAACCCTCGCCTCCTCTGAAAAACGACCGTAACGTCATGCAACAGGTCGTGCAAAGGCGGCAATTTTTATCTACTTGGTTCCCATGTGGGGACAAATAGCGCGGTTTCCAGATCCCGCTCAATGCCGGGTCGCATTCCGCGGTCGGTTTCCAACGGAAATGTCAGTCGGATAAATCGCGCTCGGCTTCAGCTCGCAGACGCTCAAGTGTGGCAGCGATTTCCCGATACCGGGCGCGCGCGGATTCGTCGGCCAAGCCCGATGCCGCTAGCTGATCCTGTTCGGTACGCAGGATCTTGATCGTGGTCTGCCTCACTGCACCCGCAAGTTCGCGGCGCACTCGATCTGGTTCTGCAGAAGGCTCGGCGGCCACCTCGGCCACCAGCTTGTCGAGATCTCCACCCAGATCACGTAGATGCTCCGTCAACACTGCGAAGCCAGCTTCGCCGGACACACCGCGCGCTGCCTGCACCACGGCGCGCAGCATTTGACCTTGGTCGGGCGAACTGTGCGCAAGCATCTGCAGCGCCTGCTCATCGAGGTCGCCGGCGAATTCCGGATAGGCGATCAAGATACGCAAGACCTTGCGCTCAAGCTCGACCGGCGGCTTGCGACGCACCGCTGGCGGTGCGGATTTCAAATATTTGTTGGTAGCCGGCTTCGCCAGTTCAAACAAGGACTCCAGTTCCTGCGCCGTGCTGTCGGTGATCTGCGCAAGCTGTCTCAGCAATTGCAGGCGTAACGCCGAGGCAGGCATCGCTTGTATCAGAGGCTTGGCATCAAACTGAGCACGCGCACGGCCCTCGGCCATACTCAGATCTTTATCTTCGGTCACCGTCGCGATCAGAAATTGCGATAACGGGGTTGCGTCATGCACCATCTTCTCGAAACCGTCATTACCGAATTCGCGGATGTAGCTATCCGGATCATGCTCGGTCGGCAGGAAAAGAAATTTCAGAGTACGGTTATCAGTCGCATGCGGCAAACAGGCTTCGAGTGCACGACGCGCCGCGCGTCGTCCGGCGGCATCGCCATCGAAACTGAAGATCACCTGGTCAGTCTGTCGCAATAATTTTTGTACATGGACCGACGTGCATGCGGTGCCTAGCGTAGCAACAGCCTGCTCAAAACCAAATTGCGCAAGCGCGACTACATCCATGTAGCCCTCGGTGACCAGTACATAGCCCTTGTCACGAATCGCCTGACGCGCCTCGAACAAGCCGTACAGTTCACTGCCTTTTTGAAATAGCGGTGTTTCCGGCGAGTTCAAGTATTTCGGTTCGCCCTTGTCGAGCACGCGACCGCCGAAACCGATGACCTGCCCTTTGGTATTCCGGATGGGGAACATGATGCGGTCGCGGAAACGGTCATAACGCTTACGTGTACTGCCCTCTTCCTCGCTCTTGTCGATAACGAGGCCAGACTCGACCAAGGCTGAATCGTCGTAATCAGGGAATACGTTACGAAGACTGTCCCAGGCATCGGGTGCATAGCCGATCCAGAACTTGGCGGCGATCTCCCCGGTCAGGCCGCGACCTTTCAGGTAATCGATGGCATGGCGTGCACCACGTAACTGTTGTCGGTAGTAATTGCATGCCTGCGTCATCGCATCGGACAGCGCAAGACTCTTCGCCTGCATCTCGGCGCGTTGTGCAGGTGGCAGACGATCTTCCTGCTCCGGCACGGTCATGCCCACGTTTTGTGCGAGATCTTTTACCGCCTCGACAAAACCCATGCCGGAAAACTCCATCAGGAAACCGATGGCCGTGCCATGCGCGCCGCAGCCGAAGCAGTGATAAAACTGCTTAGTCGGACTCACGGTGAACGATGGAGACTTTTCGTTATGAAAGGGGCACAGCCCCATGAAATTGGCGCCGCCTTTTTTTAGCTGCACATAGCGACCGACCACGTCGACGATATCGACGCGGTTGAGCAGGTCCTGAATGAAGCTCTGCGGAATCACGGTCTGGTTTTTATGCGAGAGGACTCCCCCGCTCTATCACTTAGACAGTGCTGCTTTCACGGCTGCTGACACTGCGGTCATGTCCGCACGGCCGGCCAGTTTGCCTTTAAGTACACCCATCACTTTGCCCATGTCCTGCGGACCGGCCGCACCTACCTGCGTCACGGCTGCCGCCACTTCCGCCTGAACCTCGGCCTCTGACATCTGCGCCGGCATATAGGCAGATAGCACGACCATCTCGGCCTTTTCGATGTCGGCCAGGTCCTGACGGCCACCGGCCTCGAACTGCGAAATCGAGTCCTTGCGCTGTTTGATCATTTTCTCGATGACCGAAAGCACCTGCTCATCGCTCAGTTCGATGCGCTCGTCGACTTCCCGCTGCTTGATCGCGGCGATGATCAGACGGATGGTGGCCAGCTTGCCGCTTTCCTTCGCGCGCATCGCGGCTTTCATATCTTCCGAGATTTTCTCTTTGAGGCTCATCGTGGCTCCTGACAAGGTAGGACGGGCTAAAAATACTAAAACCCGCTGCGGCAACACCGGAGCGGGTTCAGGTTGTGCATCGCCTCACCCGATGGCGAGGCCGGCAATCAGTAGAGCTTCTTCGGCAGCAGCTGGCTACGGATGCGCTTGTAGTGGCGCTTCACGGCAGCCGCCTTTTTGCGCTTGCGCTCAGACGTCGGCTTCTCGTAAAACTCGCGCGCACGTAGCTCGGTCAGCAGACCGGTCTTTTCGATCGTGCGCTTGAAGCGACGCAGGGCAACCTCGAAAGGCTCATTTTCTTTAAGGCGAATAGTGGTCATGAATTAATCTGTATTCGTTGGATCACGCAGAGCCGGCGATTATATCAGCGAAACCGGTCGAAAGGAAGCCAATCGGCAAACCCCGCGCCCGGACAAAAGATCCTGCCAGATCAAGCTTTTCAGGATATCAAATCGACAATCCTGCCGCGACCCCGGATGCCCACGCCCACTGGAAATTGTAGCCGCCCAGCCAACCGGTCACGTCGACCGCCTCACCAATGAAGTACAGGCCCGGAACCTCATTGGCCATCATGGTCTGCTGTGACAGGGCCCGCGTGTCAATCCCACCCAGCGTGACCTCCGCCTTGCGATACCCCTCCGAACCACTGGGCGTGATGACCCAGCGATTGAGCGCATCGCCCAGCCTCCGAAGTTGCTTGTCCGGCAAGTCGGGGACGCGGGCGTCGGGCTTGAGGTCGATCGCGACCAGCAGGCCATCGGCCAGGCGCGCCGGCAGGTATTGGGCGAGCCAGTTGGACAAGGTCTTGCGGATCCGGGTTTTTTCATCGATCAGGGCCTGGGCAACGTCCAGCGCCGGCAACAGATTCAGGGTCAGCGCCATGCCCTCGCGCCAATAACTGGAAATCTGCAACACCGCCGGACCGGACAGGCCGCGGTGCGTGAAGAGCAGATCTTCACGGAAATGGCCGCGTGATTTTTTCTCGCCGGCTTCGATGTCGATTTCGAGCGAGATACCGGCCATCGGCACAAAAGGCTCCCAGCTACCGGCATCAAAGGTGAGCGGCACTAGCCCGGGTTGCGGCTCGATTAATGGCAACTTGAACTGCTTTGCCAGCCGGAATGCGAAATCGGTGGCGCCGATTTTCGGTATCGATAACCCGCCAGTGGCGATCACCACATGATCAGCAAGAATTTCTCCGCCGCTGGTTGCAATACGAAAGCGCTCGACGTCCTTCGTGATGTTATTCACATTCACCGGCATTCGCCATTGCACGGCACCGGCATCACACTCAGCCTTCAGAATGGTGATGATGTCTTCGGCCGAACGATCGCAAAACAATTGACCCTTGTGCTTCTCATGAAACGGAATGCCGTGCTTCTTCACCAGCGCAATGAAATCTTGCGCTGTGTAGCGTGACAAAGCGCTGCGGCAGAAATGCGGATTCTGCGACAGATAATTCTGCCAGTTGGCATCAACATTCGTGAAATTGCAGCGCCCGCCACCTGAAATACGGATTTTCTCGGCCAGCTTTTCCGCATGATCAATCAACACGACGCTGCGGCCACGCTGCCCGGCGACTGAAGCGCACATCATGCCGGCCGCGCCGGCGCCGATGACGGCGACATCAAAAGATTGCGTCATTGTTTTAGCTGCCTTGAAGCACGGAGACAATGCTCGACCTGCTCTGAAATCGGCGCGGGTACAGGGTGCTTGCCATGCAAGGTTTCGTGTATCCATGCAGCGGTCATGGCTGCATCACTGCTGACTGGCAGCGGCGGTGCCTCGTCGACCGGCTCCTGACGCTCAACCAGTACTGTCGCCTCGTTACCGTGAAACCAGGTAATCGCATTCGCGCGCTTGGCGTTGGCCACCGTTTCACCCTCAGTGCCTCGCATCAGGAACACATCACCGCGCGTAGGATCGGCGGCAGTCGAAAAATAGTCGGTCAGCATCGTCAGATACTCTGGATGCGTGTAGGAAACCAGCCGCAGCGCTGGTTGTGCGAAAGGCTGCATGATCTTTACCAGCGTATGCGTAGAGTTACGCAGGCCCAGTACGCGTCGCATGTGCAACAAGCGGTCGAGCCGTGGCGCCAATGATGCAATCGGTATGAACGCCGGCTCACGGCGCGCGAAAGCGGAGTGAATGCTGGCCTGATCGTCAACAAGGCGGATGCCCATTGCACCCAGTATCTCTGCAGTAGTCACCCTACCCGGGTCACTGGTCACACCGTGCACCAATACTGGCACACCTTCTCGAGCCAAAAGCATGGCGAGCAGCGGCGTCAGGTTGGGCAACTGCCGTGAGCCGTTGTAGCTGGGAATAACGACCGGTGCGAAGTCGCCCGTGGGCCCTTGCAGCGCATTGAATGAAGCCTCGGCCGCCTCAATAAATCCACCGATCTCCGCGACTGACTCACCTTTGATGCGCATGCCAATGAGTAAAGCGCCCAGTTCGAGATCTGACACTCGTCCGTCAAGCATGGCGGCGTAAACCGCACGAGCATCATCGCGTGACATATCGCGCGCACCCTTCTTGCCTCGCCCGATTTCGCGGATGAAGGGCGCAGCGACAAATAGTGAGGATGGCTTAGACATCCCGCAAGCTTACACCGGCTTGGCGAAAGCGATGGTTTACGGACCTGTACCAAAGTCCGAAAAAGTTACCCCTGTTGAATCTCTCTTACCGCGCGAGTTGCGATACCATCACATCAGCTTGCCCAACCATTCATCTATGCTCCATACCTTCACTGCTGCGCACCACTCGGCGACAGGTCTACGCGAATACAACGAAGACTTCGCCGGATTCATGGCGCCGGATGAACCTGAACAATCGGCGAAAGGCATGATCGCGGCCATTGCTGATGGTGTATCGGGTAGCGGCGGCGGGCGCGAGGCGGCTGAGTACTGCGTGCGCGGATTGCTCGCAGATTTTTACGCAATGCCAGATAGTCTTGCGGCGCCCGAAGTGCTGGGAAAAGTTATCTCGACCATCAACCAAAAGCTTCATCGACCGGGTGATGAGCGATCTAGTTCGCTTCGCGTTGCCAGCACGCTGACATCGTTGGTTGTACGAGGTGATACCTATTTTTTCAGTCACGTCGGTGATAGCCGGCTCTATCTTCTACGCAGCGGCACGCTACAGCAACTGACCACTGATCATGTACGAGAGAGTCCGGAACTCCGACACGTACTACAACGCGCGATCGGCCTTGACGCACACATCGACATTGAACATGGAAGCGGCAAGCTGCAGGTGGGCGACATCTTCCTGCTCGCTACAGATGGTCTCTGGGGTGCGCTGACGGAAAGCGATATGGAATGGCACCTCTCTACGCTGACTCAGAATCCGCCGGACCCGAACTACACAGCAAAACTACTGGTCGACGCAGCCGTAGCGAACGGCACAAAAGATAACGCCACGGCTCTAGTCGTTCGTATCTGTGAATCGCACCAAACATTTCAACCCGCAGCCACAGCAGAAAAGCGACCAACACAAGCGCAACACGATCCACTGGCGCTGTGGAAGCTTATCGGTGCTGTATCGCTAGCGGTGAATCTGCTCTTACTCTTCATGCTGATAGGGCGCTGAACCTCATAGCGCACCGCTGGCTGGCTGCAATCTAAAGTCACACACAGATTCAACTACAATACGCGACTTCACGAGTCTCGCCATTCACCTTCCTTCCGCTAATGATTATTCTGGGCGTCGAATCCTCCTGCGATGAAACCGGTCTCGCGCTCTTTGACAGCGAGCGAGGACTCTTGTCGCATGCACTGTATTCGCAGGTGGCAATGCATGAGGAATATGGCGGTGTGGTGCCTGAGCTGGCGTCGCGCGACCACGTACGACGCGCGATTCCTTTGCTAGAGCAGGTGCTTGAGGAAAGCGATGTAACACTCGAAGCGATCGATGCCATCGCCTTCACGCAAGGCCCGGGGCTGGCCGGAGCGCTGCTGGTCGGCGCATCCGTCGCCAACGGTCTCGCACTGGCGCTGAACAAACCTGTCGTGGGCGTGCATCATCTGGAAGGCCATCTGCTGTCACCGCTGCTATCGAAGCAAGCACCCTCCTTTCCTTTTGTCGCGCTGTTGGTGTCCGGTGGACACACACAGTTAATGCGCGTCGATGGTGTGGGTCAGTATGAACTGCTCGGTGAAACGCTTGATGATGCGGCCGGCGAAGCCTTTGATAAATCCGCAAAGTTACTTGGCCTTGGCTATCCGGGCGGACCAGCGATCTCGCGACTGGCGGAGTTCGGTCATGCGAGCGTGCATGAACTACCGCGACCGATGCTGCATTCAAAGACCTTGGATTTCAGTTTTTCAGGATTGAAGACTGCAGTACTGACCTTGGTGAAAAAGCAGCAGGCGAACTTGTGTGAACAAGACAAAGCGAATATCGCGCGCGCTTTTGTTGATTCCATCGTTGAAGTACTGGTAGCGAAGTGTATCGCTGCGCTGAAGCAGACCGGCATGAAGCGACTGGTGATTGCCGGAGGCGTGGGTGCGAATCAGCAACTGCGCGCCGCACTAAATGAGGCAGCAAAGCGCAAGCGCTTCGACGTGTTTTACCCTGAGTTGGCGCTATGTACTGATAACGGTGCGATGATTGCGTTCGCTGGTGCGATGCGCTTGCAGAAAAATCCTGATGCGGCCAGCTACGATTACAGCTTTAATGTCAAACCACGCTGGCCACTGGATGCGATAGCGGAATAAACCATCGCTCCCTCACCCGGCTTTCTTGCCGATCTTGCTCTCTTTACCCGCCAGCAGATTGCCAATGTTCTTTCGGTGCCGCCAGACCAACAGCGCACTCATCACAAGAACAGCAAATCCCTTAACGTCTGGACCGAATAGCAGCGTGTAGTAAAACGGCGCGAACACTGCTGCAATCAGTGCGGCCAATGAAGAATAGCGAAACGCATACGCGATCACGATCCAGGTGATGAGTGTGGCGACGCCAAGTACCGGATTCAGACCCAACAGCACACCCAAAGCAGTAGCTACACCCTTTCCGCCTTTGAAGCGATGGAAAAGTGGCCATAGGTGTCCTGCAAACACCGCCAGAGACACTAAGGCTACACCCGCGTCACCTAGTCCTAGTGATTCGTCGTAGTACACCGCCAGAGCGACCGGGATGACGCCCTTCACACAATCACCTAACAGTGTTAGTGCGGCCGCCGCCTTGTTGCCCGTCCTAAGCACGTTAGTCGCACCCGGATTACCGGAACCGAAGGTTCGAGGATCAGCCAGTTTGAACAGCTTGCTAACTACAATCGCAAATGAAATCGAGCCGAGCAGATAGGCGGCGATGGCGAACAGCAGCGGATTCATGTCTATCCCCAGATTGAATTGCTGGAATTATGCAACATTAGCTTGGCGAACTTGTTAAATGCTCACCAAGATCGAACTCCAGCGCGACCACACTTCAACAAGACCCGTCTTTTTCCGTGGACGCTAGCCCCCGCAATTCAAGACGTTTCGCGGAGTGGCTGCCATGAAAAAGCAAGACCCAGAGAATTTCACATCGATCGAGCCTGCACTAGAAAAAAAACTAAACCAGACCTCCCAATTTGTAAGTACAATAAAGGGGCTGAGAATCGAGTTCGACGCGGCAAAAAGTGCCCGCAACGCCTCAGAACGGGATCTCCCGTTCACGCAACTTCAGCATTTCGACTTCGAGACCGCGCATTACCAGATCGACGATCGAAATAGGTATCCGGAAATGCGCATTGTGGCGCTGGGCCTTATCGGAAGTCGTTTGCATGTGCTTTGCTTTACTCCGGTCGTTGGCGGGATCCGGGCCATTAGTTTTAGGAAAGCAAACCCACGGGAAACCAGAGACTATGAAAAAACGCGCTCCATTGACCCATGCTGATGGTGAAGTCCGGGAACTCGATACGGATGACATCAAGCGATTCAAACGCGCAGATGAAGTACTGCCGGAACAGGTGCAGCGCACTCTGGGCATCAAGACAAGAGGCCCTCAGAGGCTACCGACCAAGATCGCAACGACAATTCGTCTGTCGCCGGAAGTATCCGAAGCATTCAGAGCAACCGGCCCGGGTTGGCAGACTCGCATCGACAATGCGTTGAAAGACTGGCTGAAGACACATTCACTCGCGCGCTAAACTCATCCCCTCGGATGATGCTGCGCATGAATTTTCTTCAAGCGCTCACGCGCAACATGCGTATAAATCTGAGTCGTCGAGATGTCTGCATGACCAAGCAGTAGTTGAACGACTCGCAGGTCAGCGCCATGATTCAGCAAATGCGTTGCGAATGCGTGCCGCAAGGTATGCGGCGATAGCGGCGCATTGATGCCAGCGCGCAGCGCGTATTTTTTTATCAGCGTCCAGAACATCTGTCGTGTCATCGGTCCGCCTAGCGATGTCACGAATAAAGCATCCGCCACTTTCCCGCCAAGAATCGTACCCCGACCGTCGGCAAGATAGCGCTCTATCCAACCCCTGGCCTCCTCGCCAAACGGCACCAGTCGTGTCTTGTTGCCCTTACCGGTGATACGCAGCACCCCTTCGTTCATCCCAACCTCGATGCTTTTTAACAGCACCAGTTCAGACACACGTAGGCCACTCGCATACATTAATTCCAGCATCGTACGGTCACGCAAGCCGAGCGCAGTATTGACGTCAGGTGCAGCAAGTAGCGCTTCAACATTCTGCTCAGACAAAGTTTTCGGAAATCTTGGTGCCTGTCGGGCGGATTTCAGCCTGAGGCAAGGATCAGCGTTAATGCGATGATTACGCAGCGCGTATTGATAGAAACGTTTCAGTACAGCCAATCGACGGTTGGAGGTGCTCGCCTTGGACTCCGAATGCCGATACGCGAAGTACGCATTCAGGTCTACTTCGACTACGTCGTAGAGGGTTTTGGAACGATGATCATGCAGCCATTCTGCGAACAGCAGCAAATCGCGCTTGTAGGCGTCAAGCGTATTCTTCGACAGCCCGTCCTCAAGCCACAGCGCGTCGCAGAACTCATCGACAATCGCCTGTCCCGGCCTATCGCGTTTGGTGTCAGCGACGGCCATCAGCAGTAACCCGGAACGCGTTCATGCTGCAGTAACCAACGCTTCACGTTCTGATGAAAACCACCATCGTGTCGAGCGAAACCGCCGATGCTGCCGGTAGCGGTAACTCGATGACAGGGAATAACCAGTGGATACCAATTCGAACCACAAGCCTGCCCGACCGCGCGCGGCGCAGAGGCAATGCGACGTGCGACTTGTGCATAGGTCAGCACCTCGCCCCTTGGAATCGCAGCAATGACGTCCCACACCTTGCGTTGGTGCGCAGTGCCGACCTCGGGCAAGGGTAATGAGAACGCGAAATCTGGATCTTTCAGATAGGCCTTGACCTGCGCTGCGGCTTCTTTCGACAGCGGGTCACGCGCAGACTTAGGCTGGTATTCGGGTGGCAGGTAAACCAGTTCGCGTAGCTCGTCGTGATCGATGCGCATACCGATGCCGCCAAACGGAGCCGACACCACGGCTGTGAACATGTCGGGTGAAAATACTTCAGGCGTCACAGCCATGCATTGCTCCTGCGCTTTTCGGTTTCACGCATCATCGACAGGAATCGCATGGCAGTCAACCGTCGATCCCGTGCTGAGCCAGCGCCCACTGCACATGCTCGCGCACCATGGGCGAAGTATGATCTTTCCGTGCACGCAGCGCGGCGATGATGTTGACATCACCGCGCCGTCCTTCGGCAGCATTGCCCAGTCCGACGGCGATATTGCGCAGCCACCGCTCATGGCCAATTCGCCGAATCGGAGTGCCCTCAAGCCGCGTGTTGAAGGCGTCTTCAGTCCAGGCAAATAATTCGATCAGACTGGCCTGATCGAGATCGTTTCGTACATCGAAATCTGGCAAGGCACTCTTCTGCGCAAACTTATTCCATGGGCAATGCAGCTGGCAGTCATCGCAGCCGTACACGCGGTTGCCAATCAAGGGTCGTAAATCGGTGGGGATGCTTTCTTTTAATTCGATCGTCAGATACGAAATACAGCGGCGTGCATCGAGCTGGTAAGGCCCGACAATCGCTTGGGTCGGGCAGACATCCATACATGCCTGACAATCGCCGCAGTGAGATGTCACCGGCTCATCGAGCGGCAACGGTAGATCCGTATAGATCTCACCAAGGAAAAACATGGAACCTGCCTCACGATTCAGCAGCAGTGTGTGCTTGCCGCGCCAACCCAGACCAGCCTTTTGCGCGATTTCGACTTCCATCACCGGTGCCGAATCCGTAAACACACGGTAGCCAAACGGACCGATGTCGGTGGTAATTTTTTCTGCCAGTGCTTGCAGCCGCGAGCGCAAGACCTTGTGATAATCGCGACCGCGCGCGTACACCGAGATGATCGATGCCGCAGGATCCGCCTGCCGCTCCTGCTCACGCTCGCGCCAGTGTTCATCGGTGGTGCGCGGCAGGTAATCCATACGCACGCTGATCACGCGCACCGTGCCCGGCACCAACTCTGCAGGACGAGCGCGCTTGCTGCCATGTGCTGCCATATAATCCATCTGGCCGTGAAAGCCGGCGGATAGCCATCGCCGTAGGCCTTCTTCCGCATCACCAAGCTCGGCATCGGCGATGCGCACCTCGGCAAACCCGAGTTCGCTGCCCCATTCTCTGATCGAGTTGGCAAGTACTGCAAGTTGTTCGGCGGTGTGGGACATGAGCAGGGACACAAAGACAATGCGCATTGCGCACAGGCGGACATTGTAGGCTATGCGCCATTGGAAGGATTTCCTGAAAGACGAGGCAGGCATGCAGGCACTGGGGGCCGCGCTGGCGCGCGTGCTCGCCCCGGGCCTCTCGCTACACCTGCATGGCGATCTTGGCGCCGGCAAAACCTTTCTGACCCGATCACTGCTGCACGCCGCTGGCTATGAAGGGCGCGTGAAGAGTCCGACCTACACGCTCGTCGAACCGTACACCATCACGCTCAATGACCAAGCGGCCGAGCTGATGCATTTTGATCTCTACCGCATGGGCAGCCCGGAGGAGTTTATCGAAGCCGGATTCCGCGAACACTTCGGTGCCGGCAAAGTCTGCGTGGTCGAGTGGCCGGAGCAGGCTGCCGGACTGATACCGCCGGCGGACATCGATGTACATATCGCTGCAGAAGGTGAGGGCCGTGCGGTAGAATTGCGCGCAAATTCTGCTCTGGGCGCGTCATGTCTGGAAAAACTGCATCTCAGCCCGAACCTCTGAAGCCTGTCTCTCGCCGCGTCGTCCTGAAATCCGGCGCCACCCTGCTGCTGTCCCTGTTCAGCGCCCCCTTCGCGTATGCGACGCAGATCGCTGCAGTGCGTGTGTGGCCTGCTGCGGATTACACGCGCGTCACGCTGGAGACCGATAGTAAGTTAAAGGCCTCACATTTTTTGGTGAAGGACCCGAACCGTCTGGTAGTCGACATTGAAGGTGTCGATCTGGATGCAAAGCTGAAGAGTCTGGTGGCGAAAATTCAGGCGAATGATCCTTATATTGCCCAAGTGCGCGTGGGGCAGAACCGGCCCGGCGTCGTGCGCATGGTGTTTGATCTGAAAGCTGAAATTCAGCCACAGGTGTTCACTCTGGAGCCGGTCGGCGATTACCGTCATCGGCTGGTATTCGATCTGTATCCCGCTACGCCCATCGATCCGATCGCTGAGCTTCTCAAGAAAGAGCGTCCGGCAATCCCGCCCTCACCACCGGTAGCGACCGCACCGACCTCACCCGCCGCAAAAGCTGACACGCCACAGGATGAAACGCCGGCAGTCACGCGTATGGTCACGATCGCGCTCGACCCGGGCCACGGCGGCGAAGATCCCGGTGCCGTCGGACGAGGCGGCAATTTTGAGAAAAATGTCGTGCTCGCTATCGCTCAGCGTCTGAAAGCGAAAATCGAGCAGCAGCCGAATATGCGCGTCATGTTGACCCGCGACGGCGATTATTTCGTACCACTTCAAGTACGCGTACAGAAAGCGCGCAAGGTGCAAGCCGATCTTTTCGTATCCATACATGCAGACGCCTTTATCGAGCCCACTGCGCGCGGCTCTTCGGTATTCGCTTTGTCGGAGAAAGGCGCAAGCTCGACCGCAGCGCGTTGGCTCGCCAACAAAGAAAACGCAGCTGATCTCATTGGCGGCATCAACATCCGCAGCAAGAACCAGCAGCTGGCCAGCGTGCTGCTTGATTTGTCGACCACTGCGCAAATCAACGACAGCCTGAAGCTAGCCAAGCATGTGCTCGGTGAGATTGGTTCGATCAACAAGCTGCACAAGGGACAGGTAGAGCAGGCGGGCTTTGCGGTACTCAAGGCACCAGACATGCCGAGCATTCTGGTTGAGACGGCATTCATCTCAAACCCGGACGAAGAAGCCAAACTCACCGACGACAAGTATCAGGATGAGATGGCCGAGGCGCTGATGCGCGGGATTCGGAAATACTTGCACAAGCATCCGACACTGAATCGCGGGAAGATGACTTGAGGCGATCAATACGGCTGTTGCAGTAAATACCGCGGATTCCGGCTTACGCCGGAATGACGCTTTATAAGGCGCCGGCCCTACAATCGTCATTCCGGCGCAGGCCGGAATCCAGTGCCTTCCTCAAAATTCAGACGTCTGATTTCGAGATCTGAGTTTCTTAATGAATCTCCAGCCAGCCGCCAGCGCCACCGGACCTGCGGCCGCTGCGACCCCGATCAGCACGATCGTGTTCAGGTGATCGCGAATCACCGGAATATTTCCAAAGAAGTAGCCCGCCATCACTAGTCCGACCACCCAGGCTGCAGCACCACCGACATTGAACATCTGGAAGCGGGTCATGCCCATCTCGGATATACCTGCAACGAAAGGCGCGAAAGTGCGGATCACCGGCAGCCAGCGTGCGAGCACGATGGTCTTGCCACCATGCGCCTCGAAGAACGCATGGGTTTTTTCAAGCGCATGACGATCGATCCAGCGGTAATTGTGGGTGAAGACTTTTTGGCCCAGTGCACGTCCGATCAGGTAATTCACTGTGTTGCCAGTGATGGCAGCCACCATCAACAGCACGATCAGCAGGGGCGCGCTCATCATGCCGCTGGCACAAAATGCGCCTCCGATAAACAGCAGCGTGTCGCCGGGCAGGAAAGGAAATACCACCAGACCCGTTTCAGCGAATACGATCACGAACAGCACGGCGTAGACCATAGGCCCGTACATCTCCAGCAAGCTGCCGAGCGACTTGTCGACGTGAAGAATAAGACCAAGCAGTTGCGAGAATTCCATAATGAAGGCGCGACGGGCATACAAAAGCGCCGATGATACACGCTGCTGCACCGGTCATTGCTGTAAAAAGCCACTTGCTGCGCTCGGTATAATCACGCCATGCCTACCCCCGCCAGCGCGCCGCGCGTCATTCGCCAGCTTCCCGACCAGCTGATCTCCCAGATCGCCGCTGGCGAGGTCATCGAGCGTCCATCGGCAGTCGTCAAGGAATTACTGGAGAATGCGCTCGATGCAGGCGCGACCCAACTGACGATACGGCTTGAAGCCGGTGGCGTGAAACGCATCGCGATTATCGACAATGGCTGTGGAATCCCGCCGGAGCAAATGCCGCTGGCACTTGCGCGCCATGCGACCTCGAAGATCGCGAATCTGCACGATCTCGAGAACGTAACCACTCTGGGCTTCCGCGGAGAAGCCCTCGCATCGATTGCTTCAGTAGCGCAGCTGACGCTGACATCGCGCACCGCCGATGCCTCGCACGCATGGCAAGTCGACGGGCATGCTCCACATTCACCCAGCCCCGCATCCGGTGCACTGGGTACGATGATTGATGTACAGGACCTGTATTTCAGCACCCCGGCCAGACGCAAGTTCCTGAAAACCGAGCAGACAGAATATGGCCATTGCGTCGAAGTAGTGCGCCGCATTGCGCTCGCTCGCCCTGACGTGCGTTTCACTGTCACGCATAATGGAAAGACCACCGAGCACTGGCAAGAGAGCGAGCTTGAACAGCGTAGCGCACAGATTCTCGGAGACGAGTTCGCGCAGGCGCGCTTGCCTCTGGAAGAATCCGCCGGTCCACTGGTACTTCATGGCTTTGTTGGGTTGCCGACCGCTGCACGCATGCGCGCCGATTCGCAATATTTTTATGTGAACGGCCGATTCGTGCGCGACAAATTACTCACGCATGCTGTGCGCGCTGCGTATCAAGATGTGCTGCACGGCGATCGTTTTCCTTCCTATGTATTGAAGCTCGATCTTGACCCGGCACTGGTAGATGTGAATGTGCATCCGTCGAAAATCGAAGTCAGATTCCGCGATAGCCGAGCGGTGCATCAGTTCGTGTACCACGCCGTCAGTCGCGCGCTGGCAAAAACTTCAGCAACAGCGCATGGTGAAGTACCGGCCCCATCAGCGGGGCTGGGAAGTACGTCGTCTGGGCCATGGAGTACGACACCCTGGGTGAACACTCAGCTGCGACAGGCATCGTTTGGCGTTGCGCAAAATCCGATGGCCTATGGCTCGATGTTTGCAGATAACCTGCGCGCTGAACCAATGTCCGCATTGCCTGCAGTATCCTCATCCGGGACCAATGACGAAGAATTCCCGCTGGGCTTCGCTATCGCTCAGCTACACGGCATCTATGTACTTTCGCAGAACCGTAGCGGGCTCGTCTTGGTGGACATGCACGCAGCCCATGAACGCATCCTGTATGAGCAGTTCAAACAGGCACTCGACACGGACAACGTCACACTGCAAAGCTTACTGATTCCGGTGACTTTCCACGCCGATGCTGTCGATGTTGGCACTGCTGAGGCGCATGCCGATACGCTGCACTCTTTAGGCTTTGATATCGCCGTCATGTCACCGACTACGTTAGCAGTACGCGCGATTCCGGCGCTGCTGAAAAATGCTGACGCGCAGGCGCTTGCGCGTGATGTACTGCGCGATGTACGCGAATATGGTGGCTCGCGTGTATTGGTAGAAAGGCGAAATGAGTTACTAGGTACCCTCGCCTGCCACACGGCGGTGCGCGCGAACCGGCTGCTGACGCTGCCGGAAATGAATGCCCTGCTGAGACAAATGGAGGCGACCGAACGCTCGGACCAGTGCAACCACGGCCGGCCGACCTGGGTGCAACTGGCGTTGTCCGATCTGGATAAGCTGTTTTTGCGGGGCCAGTGAACATGAAAATCTCACCGATTGCTCAGTTCGCACAGGCACCGCTGCTCCTGCTGATCATCTCGATGATGATGATGCAGCCGCTATCAACCGACCTCTATCTTTCCTCGCTACCCAGTTTGGTGAATGACTTCGGCGTATCGGTATCGGTAGTGCAGCTTACCTTGTCGCTGTTCGTCGTCGGATTCGGTGGCGCACAACTCGTGATCGGCCCGCTCTCAGATCGTTTCGGGCGCCGCCCGGTACTGCTATGCGGCCTCGCCTTGTATGTCGCGGCCAGTGCATTGTGCGGATTGTCGGCGTCCATCGAGTTATTAATCGCTGCGCGATTTATTCAAGCGCTCGGCTGCTGCGCAGCGGTGATGATTGCGCGCGCGATCGTACGTGATGCCTACGAACCTCAGGACAGTGCAAAGCTGCTGGCGCGCGCGAGTACCTGGATTTCGTTGGCACCTATCGTCGGTCCCATCATCGGTTCATACCTACAGGTAGCCTTCGGATGGCGCGCTGCCTTCGGTGCACTGGGCGTATTCTCTGCCTGTGTGATGGCTGCCTGCATCTTGCACCTGCCCGAAACGAATCAGCATAAAAATCCAAACGCAACCGACGTCGCAGGCATCATCGCCAATTACCGTCTGGTGCTTGGCTCGCGCGAGTTCTGGCTGAATGTGACGCCCGGCGCGCTGTCCTATGGCGGGATTTTCATGTTCATCTCGGGCTCCAGCTTTGTGCTGATTAAGGTGCTCGGCGTGCCGACGCAATGGTTTGGGTATTGCTTTGCGCTGGGCGTATCCGGCTATATGAGTGGGACACTGGTCTGCCGTCGTCTGCTGAAGACTCTTTCCGGCGAGCAGGCGCTGCGCATCGGTACCGCATGCTCGCTCACGGCAGGTTTGTATTTTCTTGCTGCGACACTACTGGGTTTATGGCATTGGACAGTCGTCGTGCTGGCCATGTTTTTAGCCATGGCCTCGCACGGCATCAACTTTCCGGTCTCTCAGGCTGGCGCGATATCGCCCTTTCCCAAGCAGGCCGGCACTGCCGCTGGGCTGATGGGTGCGGTGATGATGGGATTTGCCTTCATCATCGGCAGCATTGTGGGTGCAACCCATAACGGTACGTTGTACCCGCTGGCGATATTGGCGGCCGCGCTGGGTATCGTGAATTTCGCATCGGTGCGACTGATCGCGAAGCGCGCTGTGCTCGCATGAGCAAGCCACTCGCCGTCGCCATCATGGGCCCGACCGCGTCGGGCAAGACAGCAGCTGCGCTGGATATCGCACAGCACATCCCTTCTGAAATTATCTCGGTCGATTCTGCGCTGGTCTATCGCGGCATGGACATTGGCACTGCGAAGCCAACACCCGATGAGCTGGCAGCGGTACCGCATCATCTGATCGACATCCTCGACCCGAGGGACGCTTACTCGGTTCGTCAGTTCCGCGATGATGCGATTCGCTTGGTCGCGGAGATTCATTCCCGTGGCAAGCTTCCACTACTTGTCGGCGGCACCATGCTGTATTTCAAGGGGCTGCGCGACGGACTCGACGAGTTACCACAGGCTGATCCGGCCATGCGTGCACAGATCGATATGGAAATCGCCAGGCATGGCATCACCGCGTTGCACGCCCGCTTAAAAAAACTGGACCCCATCACCGCAGAGCGCTTAAAGCCGACCGATACACAACGCATACAACGCGCGATGGAAATTATTTTGCTGACCGGTCAGACTATGTCTTCACTGCTTGCGAAGACCGAAACGCCAGACCTGCCTTTCGAATTACTGCCACTTGCGCTCGAACCCTCGGACCGCAGCGTACTGCACACGCGGATAGCTGCACGCTTCGACAAAATGCTGGCGACAAAACCCGGCCTGCTGGAGGAAGTGGAGACCTTACGAGCCCGTGGCGACCTGCATCTGGGATTGCCGTCGATGCGCTGCGTAGGCTACCGGCAGGTGTGGGAATATCTGGACGGCCAGATCACGCGCGACGAGCTGCGCGACAAGGGTATCGCGGCGACTCGCCAACTGGCAAAGCGACAACTGACCTGGCTGCGCGGGATGGATGATCGCCGGATTATTGATTGTCTGGCGCCAGACGCGAACGCACGCGCACTGGCTGCCGTGAGAGGCGGGCTCGGTTGACAGCCGGGGGCTTTCCCACGATAATGCGCGGCTTCGTGGTGATATAGCTCAGTTGGTTAGAGCACAGCACTCATAATGCTGGGGTCGGTGGTTCAAATCCACCTATCACCACCAGAACCATGAAAAGCCGTCGACTCCCAAGAGATCGACGGCTTTTTTCTTTCTCGGCAGTGTGGAAGCGGATATCAAAACGCCGCAACACTGCATTTCAATATGCGCAATCATTCCTTTTAAGGACCGCTCATTCTATCTATTCTAAAGTCCTCGACCCACCTTACGGAAAGGACTCTACCGATGACTATTGCGCAAAGCGTTAGCAACAAGATACCCGGCGAAAAACTTTTAGCAGGGCAGCCTCTCTCGCTTGAAAACATGCCGCCATTGCGATCTGAAATAGTTCGCATGAAGTCTCGCTCCTCGAATGCTGCAGAGACTTGGCGACTCAAGAATTTCTCCGCTTCACAAGATTACGAGGTAGCGCTTGACGAAAAACCTCTTGAAGCTCATCGAGCTAATCAGCAACGAATTGCCCAAATCATTGCAAAGCGACGTGAAGCATTCTTCCTGAAAAATCCGAACGCTTCGGCCGCAGACTTCAGAAAAGAAGTCGAATCTTCACTCGAAACCGTTCTGAAAGACGCTGGATTTGATGCCGCACCTTATATCAGCAAGGCTGGTCAGCCCGATGATCCTGGCTTTATTCATGGCTACGGAAAATACTTGCTGTACGGTGACGACAATGTCGACGCGCCATACTGCCTCCAGTACTTTCATTTTTCACCGGGTCAAAAAACACCAATCCATGATCATCCGATTCCTTGCATATCGTTGGTCGTCAGAGGGCAATTGCTCGAAAGACGCTATTCACCGACGTCAAACAGTGAAGCTCGAAAAATCGCTGCTTTACCCCGACCTTATCTGGACAAGCAAAGTTTTCTTGATATCAGCCTGCCCAACATTCATAGCTTGAAAAACAAGCACGGTGAGTTTGCAGGCTCGGTTCATTTTTACTATATCGACGGCGCCATCATGAGCAGAGCAGTCAAAACCGTCTACCAGCAATCAAAGCACGAGCAAGAAATCGTTAGCTGAACGCTCTATAAGCCATTAACAATCGGCCGTGGTGTCGCTACGATACCGAGACAAGATGACATCGCAGATCATCAATACGTCACTAGACGACTTGATTCATCCGAGTTGTATAGCCCAAGGAAAATGGACTCATCGCTAGCGATCATACAGTTTC